>CAXMQD010000618.1:0-9359 GCA_964194965.1 uncultured Acidimicrobiia bacterium
GCGGCCGCGGCGAAAATCCGAATCTCGGGCGCGAGCTCGCACAGGCGCCGCTCCAAATCGTCGCGCAGTCGCGCCAGCGCGGCCGCCTTGCCGAGACCAGCCACCGCGGCCTGGGCGGCGACGCCGAAACCGACGATACCGGGCAGGTTCTCGGTCCCGGCGCGGCGTCCGCGCTCCTGCCCGCCGCCGCGCTGGCAGGGCGCGAATTCGAGATCGGCCGCCAGTACCAGCGCACCGACACCCTGAGGCCCGCCAAGCTTGTGCGCCGAGAGGCTCATCATGTCGATGCCAAACGTGTCCAAGTCGAGCGGCAGCTTGCCGGCGGCCTGGATGGCATCGCAGTGAACCAGCGCGCCGTGGGCCCGGGCGACTTTCGCCAACTCGGCGAGCGGTTGAATCGCACCGGTCTCGTTGTTGGCCAGCATGATCGAGACCAGCGCCGGCACGGAAGATTCGCCGAGCCGGGCATCGAGCGCGGCGGGCGCCACCAGTCCCTCCCCGGTCAGCGGAATGCGGGCCGCGCCGGGGGCGGCGTTGAGGACCGAATCGTGCTCGCCAGCCGACACCAGGATCCGCGTTCTTCCGGTGCCGGCAAGCGCCAGGTTGTTGGCCTCGGTGCCGCCGCTGGTGAAAATCACGCCTTCCGGCCGCGCGCCGGCGAGCGCGGCAACCGCCTCGCGCGCCGCCTCGATCTTGCGCCGAGCGAGACGGCCGAAACGGTGCACGGAAGAGGCGTTGCCGGCTGTCGCCAGGGCCTCGGCCATGGCGGCCGCGGCCTCGGGCAATAGCGGCGTTGTGGCGTTGTGATCTAGGTAGGTGGTTCGCGTCATGGGGCCAGACGGATGCGCGAGGGTTATCGGCCGGCGCGGGCCGCGCCGCGCGGCGGCACCGGACCGGGAACGCTCATTCGGCCGCGAAGACCGGGTCGCTGCTGTCTTCGGTTTTGCGAATCAAACCGCTGGTGCCGAGGATTTGCTTTTTTACCACGTCGGCAACGGTTACCGAACTCAGATAGAGGTAGATCTGGTTGCCCAGCTCCTCCCAGAGATCGTGAGTCATGCAGCGGCTCTTGTTGATTCGGCAGCCGAACGGTTGGCCCGGCGTGCAGCGGGTCGCGCGGATCGGTTCGTCGACCGCCAGGATGATGTCGGAGATTCGGGTTTCGGTATCCTCGCGCGCGAGCAGATAGCCGCCGCCCGGGCCCCGCACGCTGCGGACCAGGCCGCCGCGCCGAAGCTTGGCGAAGAGTTGCTCCAGATAGGATAGTGAAATCTCCTGGCGATCGGCGATATCGGCGAGCGAAATCGGTTTGTTGTCACTGTGCATGGCCAGATCCACCATCGCCATGACCGCGTAACGGCCCTTGGTACTGAGTTTCAACTTACGTCTCCCTTGACATTTGGCGCCGGATCCCGCGATGCCCGTGCTTTCGATGGGCGTCGGTTCACGCCATCAATATTTTCCTTGTGGACGTTCGGCCCCACGCTCGGCCGAGCCGTCCTCGACGTCGAGCGCGCCGTTTTGGCCTTGTTCCTCCAGGCTGTTGACCCGCGCGCGCAGGGTTTGCACCTCGTCAAGCAGGCCATCGATGGCGCGCGCCACCGGGTCCGGAAGGTCGCCGGTCGGCGTGCCGTAAGCGACGAAGCGCGGCTGATCGCGCTTCTGCGGATCGCGCGGCTGGACCGCCCGGGCCGGAACGCCGACCATGGTGGCCCCGGCCGGCACGTCCTTGGTCACCACCGCGTTGGCGCCAATGCGGGCGTCCCGTCCCACGGTGATCGGCCCCAGCACCTGGGCCCCGGAGCCGACGATGACGCCGTCCTCCAACGTCGGGTGACGCTTGGTGTCGCGCTGGTTGAGGCTGTCGACACTGGGCGCGACGCCACCGAGCGTGACGTCGTGATAGAGGGTCACGCCGTCGCCGATCTCGCTGGTTTCGCCGATCACAACGCCCATGCCGTGGTCGATAAACAGGTCGTCGCCGATGATCGCGGCCGGATGGATTTCGATCCCGGTCGCGAGGCGGCCGATCTGGGAGATCCAGCGGCTCAACAGCCGCCAGCGCCGCCGCCACAGCCAGTGGGTCAGGCGATGGAATATCAAGGCCTGGAATCCGGGGTAACAAACAACTACTTCTAGACGTGACCGGGCCGCGGGGTCCCGCGCCATCATGGAATCGATATTGGATCGGATGGATTTCAACATGGTTCTACCATCATGCTAAATTCTGGCTGCTTCCTGCCTGGGAATATGGTACCCGAAGGCGGCCAGCGCCACGAAAAAGCACAGGTTCCAAGTAGGGGTATATAGTATATCCGACTAAAAAAGTCAAGAATGATGTCCGAATAATTTCCCGTGAAACAGGGCTTTTATTTGGATTTTCCCCAGGTGGTTTAGGCAAAGCCCGAGCAGGTTAGTCAGTTTTTCCGCTGAAACGAAACAATCGGATTACGAGGGGCGATCGCACGACATGCCAGAGGTGAACATCAACGGACCAGAGGGCCGGCTGGAAGGCCGCTACCAGCACAATCGGACCCCGGGGGCGCCAGTTGCGATCATGCTGCATCCCCATCCACAGCACGGCGGGACCATGAACAACAAAGTGGTCTACGCCCTCTATCACGCCTTCGCGCGCCGCGGCTTTTCGGTCCTGCGCTTCAACTTCCGCGGTGTCGGCCGCTCCCAAGGCACTTTCGATCGCGGCGAGGGCGAACTCTCCGACGCGGCCTCGGCGCTCGACTGGTTGCAGGACTTCAACGAAGGCGCCAGCGCCTGCTGGATCGCCGGCTTCTCCTTCGGCGCCTGGATCGGCATGCAGCTGCTCATGCGGCGGCCCGAGATTACCGGCTTCGTCTCGATCGCGCCGCCGGCCAACTTGTACGACTTTACGTTTTTGGCGCCCTGCCCGTCTTCAGGCATGATCATTCAGGGCGTCGAGGACGAAATCGTGCCGCCGGCCTCGGTCGAGAAGCTGGTCGAAAAACTCAAGGCCCAGCGCAACCTGGAAATCGACTATCGCCTGATTCCCGGCGCCAACCACTTCTTTCACGACAACCTCGATGAGCTCGATCAACATCTGAGCGACTATTTGTCGAAGAAAGTACCGTTGCCCGACCAGGCCGCCATCGCCCAATAGAGATTCTTTCGTAGCATATCCGGGTCAGAGAATTCTGTGCTACGCCCGGTGCAGGACGCCGCCGGTCGCCGGGCGCGCGACGCCGGTGGTACCGGGCAGCGACAGCGGCAGGCCGTCGAGCGCACGCAAGGCCAGATAGGCGAAGGCCTGAGCCTCGAGCGCGTCGCCGTCCCAGCCGACCGCCTCGACGGCCGCGACCGGCGCCGTCAACCGCACCGCCAAGGCCGCCATGAGCGCCGGGTTGTGACGGCCGCCGCCGGTCACCAGCCAGCGTCCGGGCGGCGCCGGTAAGTGATCGCCGGCGCGGGCCACCGCGGCGGCGGTGAACGCGGTCAGCGTCGCCGCGCCGTCGGCCGCGGAGAGCGCCGCGACCGGCGCCGGATCGAAATCCTCGCGGTCGAGAGATTTGGGTGGCGGCAGCGCGAAAAAGGGATTGTCCAGCAACGCGGCCAGCGCCGACTCCGCGACCCGGCCGGCGCGCGCCAACGCGCCGCCAAGATCGACCGGCTGGCCGGTATGACGCGCCGCCCAATCGTCGATCAAGGCATTGCCCGGGCCGGTGTCGAAGGCGAGGATATCGTCCGCGCCGGGCCCGATCCAGGTCAGGTTCCCGACCCCGCCCAGGTTGAGCACCGCGAGCGGTTTGGGCAGCGCCGCGGCAAGCGCGGCGTGATAGAGCGGCGCCAGCGGCGCACCCTGCCCGCCCTCGGCCATGTCGCGACCGCGGAAATCGCAGACCACGTCGATTCCGGTCTCGGCGGCGAGCAAGGCGCCATCGCCGATCTGCCGCGTGCGGCCGGCCTCGGGGTGGTGCCAGATGGTGTGGCCGTGGAACCCGACGACCTGAACATCGCCCGCCGCCATGTCCGCCTCGGCGAGCAGGTCCCGCACCGCCGCGGCATGTTTCAGGGTCAGCTCGCGCTCGACCTCGTCAACCGGTCCGGTCTCGCCGAGCAGGGCGCGCAGGCGGCCGCGGAAAGCCGCGTCGTAGGCCCGGGACAGCCGTGCCCCGGCCTCGACCCGGCCGCGCCCGTCGCTACGGATCAGCGCCGCGTCGATGCCGTCGAGCGAGGTACCACTCATCAGGCCCAACGCCCCGCGCGTCTCCGCGCCCCCACCGCCGTATTTCCTCATAATTTCCCGGGACTGGTGATTTGTGAACAGGGGACGATTGTGATAAATCCGCCCCCTCACGGCAAGCGGCGCCTCCGCGGCCGTGTCTGGAACCATGCAACTGCCCCTCGGAAGATCATGACTGAGCCCCGCTCGGACTTCCTGCGCGAGATCACCGGCCGCGGTTTCCTGCATCAATGCACGGACCTGGCCCGGCTGGACGCGCTCGCCGAGAACGGCCCGATCGCCGCCTACATCGGTTTCGATTGCACCGCCGATTCGCTGCACGTCGGTAGCCTGGTTCCGATCATGATGCTGCGCTGGCTTCAGAAAACCGGCCACAAGCCGATCGTGCTGATGGGCGGCGGTACCACCAAGATCGGCGACCCCTCGGGCAAGGACGAGAGCCGTAAACTGCTGAGCGAAGACCAGATCCGGGCCAACATGGCCGGCATCCGGCGCATTTTCGATCGCTACCTGGTGTTCGGCGACGGACCGACCGACGCGATCATGATCGACAACTCCGACTGGCTGGACCGGCTCAACTACGTCGATTTCCTGCGCGAGTACGGCCGCCATTTCTCGGTCAATCAGATGCTTGCCTTCGATTCGGTCAGGCTGCGGCTCGAACGCGAACAACACCTCAGCTTCCTCGAGTTCAACTACATGGTGCTCCAGTCCTACGACTTCCTGGAAATCAGCCGGCGCCACGATTGCGTGCTGCAGATGGGCGGCTCGGACCAATGGGGCAACATCATCAGCGGCGTCGACCTGGGCCGGCGGCTCGATCGGAAGAGCCTGTTCGGTCTGACCACGCCGCTGATCACCACCGCCGCGGGCACCAAGATGGGCAAGACCGCCCAGGGCGCGGTTTGGCTCACCGAGTCGCGTCTCACGGCCTACGATTACTGGCAGTACTGGCGCAACGCCGAAGACGCCGACGTCGGCCGCTTCCTGCGCCTGTTCACCGAGTTGCCGGAAAACGAGATCGCCCGCCTCGAGGTCCTGGAGGGCGTCGAGATCAACGAGGCCAAGAAGCAACTCGCCAACCAAACCACCAAGCTGTGCCACGGCGCCGCGGCGGCCGAGGCGGCGGCCGAAACGGCGCGCCGCACCTTCGAGGACGGTGCGCTGGGCCGGGACCTGCCGACCGTTGAGGTACCGCGCGACCGGCTCGCCCAGGGCATCCTGGCTTACGAGCTGTTGCGCGAGAGCGGCCTGACCGCCAGCAACGGCGAGGCGCGGCGCCTGATCAAGGGCGGCGGCGCGCGCATCAACGGCGCCGCGATCGATAACGACTCCCGTGCGGTCGATCTCGGTGACTTAAACGAGGACGGCCTGATCAAGCTTTCGGCCGGCAAAAAACGCCACGCCCTAGTGCGCGCGGTTTAGCGCCCGATTTAGCGCCCGATTTAGCGATCGACCCGTTCGGGAAGGGCGCTTGGTAATTCGTCGCCGTCGCCACCGCTGCCACTGAACAAGGCGCGCAAGAAACCGGGCGCCAGCGCGGAGAGCGGATTGGCGTCGACTTTGGGATTGTCCAGTTTGCCGGTCATGCGGTAGGTCACGGCGAACATGCCTTCGCCCTCGCGGCCGGTCAGGATCGGTCCGAGCAGAGGAATCGAGCTCAGCACCCGATTTAACGAATAGGCCGGCACCAGGGTTCCCTCGAGATCGACTTGGGATTGGTCGAAGTCGATCTTGCCCCGAGCGGTCAGGCCTACCGCCGAACCGAAGGCCTGAAGCAGATCCGTCTCCATGATGCCGTCGGTCAGGGTGAAGGCACCGACCAGGCGGCTGAAACGAATCCCCTCGCCCTTCATGGAATCGTTGATGCCGGCCAGCGAGGCCACGGTCAGCAAGCTGACCATGGCGGGCGCTTCGCTCAGGATATAGTCTCGCGCCTCGATCCGCGCCGCGAGCGGCGCATTGGGAACCGGGCCGGCACTGGTCCCCACGACGGCCACGCGGCCGCCCTGTATGTAATCGAACTTGCCGAGCGCGCGCAACGCGGCGCCCATGTCGTTCGATTCGAGGACAAAACCAAAATTCCCGCCTTCCTTGGGTCCGTAATCAATTCGGAGAATTCGCGACTTAGGCTCGGACGGCAGATTCTGAACCTCCTTGTCAGGCGCCGGCGCCCCAACCACCTCCGGCAGTTCATCGTCCAGACTTTCCGTGCCCCGGGTCCGCAATTTTCGGGGCTTCACGGGCGGCGGATCCGGGCTCCACAATTGCTGCGGCAACAGCGCCTCGACCGCGATTCGCTGCCAACCGTTGCGGCCGCGCCGCAGTTCCAAAGCGACCGACTCGATGAACCGGCCGGCACCGAACTGGATCGTATCCAGGCGCGGTGCCTTCAAGGCAAATGGCGTGAAGACATAGGGCTCGGTGCGGGGCTTGCGCATGGGGGGCGCCTTGGCAGCCGGTTCCTGCTTGCGCGGCAAATCCGATTGTTCGAGACCGGATTCGGGCACCGCGGAAACCGCCGCACCCGGCACCGCACCCGGCACCGCACCCGGCCCCGCCCCCGGCCCCGAATCGCTCGATTCCCGCGCCTGGACCTCTCGGGCGTCCTCGCCGGCGAGGAACGGCGCCGCATCGAGCGTACCGCCGCCAATGTGCACGGCGGTCCCCTCGCCCAACCAATCCACGGTCACCTGCTCGAGCCGGGTGCCGTCGAAGGCGAGATTGTCGAGCGCGAGCGAAGCGAGCATCGTGCCGCCGTCGTCGAAACGCCCCTTGCCGCTCACGCGCAGTGTGCCGGCATTCACGTCAATTTTTTCGATCCCCGTGAGTTTCAGGGTGGACAGGCCCAGGGCCAGCTCGGCACTGCCGTCCACGCCAGTGGCTTTGGACCAGTAGAGTTGCGGCAATGACAGCGCGGCGGCCTGGAGATCGATGTGGGCGTCCAAGCGGCCAATCTTGTCGCGATCGCTCGAGTAGGACAGATCGACGGCGACCGGGCCCTCAAGGAACGGTGAAAAGTCGAGCCCAAGTGCCTTGCGGCCGGCATTGTCGATTTCGGGAATTCGCGCCTCGAGCTGGCTGCGGATCGCCGCGTCATCGGCAAAGTTTTCGTTCCAGGTGATCTCGAGCGGCACACCGCCGAACCGCAAGGGACCGCGCACCTCCATGGCTGACTTGTCGACGATGACCGCCAACTGGCCCTCGGTCACGTCCTGGCCGAACAGAAAATCGCGTATGGTCGCTTGCTCCAGCTCGGCCGTGGCCCAGACCTCGATGTTGTCGAGGGTTGTCGGCAAGTAAACCGGAACGTGGATCTTGAGTTTGCTGGTGAAGCGCCCCTCGGCGTCACCGGGATCGATGCCGAGGTCGCGGATCAGGCGTAGCTGATCGTGATCGAGCAGTTGGAGGCCATCGCGCAGCGGGCCATCAACGTCGAGGTCGACCTTCACCGTCTCCTTGCCGGTGTCGAGGCCGTCGATCTTGACCGCTCCGGAGGTCGCCTGCAATTCCTGAACCCGCGCACGCCCGCGCGGGGAAAAGGTGATGGCCTTCTGGTCGAAAACCGCGGTCCCCGATACCCCGGTCGCCGGTGGCATGGGGCGCCAGTAATGAACCGTAAGGTCGCGATAGCTCATGGTGCCGTCGAGGCGGCGCAACTCGGCCTGTTCCATGCGGCCGCCTGGAAGATGCAGCGCCGCCTGCACGCGAAGCTCGTCGAGATGTCCGCGCGCGATGTTTTCCACCGCCCACTCGCGGCCCGGCTCAATCGACACCGGCCAGTAGCGGTCGAGTTCCGAAATCTCCACGCCGGTTACGACCGCCTCGGCCCCGACGCTCAAATCGCCGCCAAAACCCGGCCCCGTCGCAGCCAGGGATGCACTGGCCAAAAGTTCCGGTCCCGGCCGTTCGGCGGTGCCAAACTGCACGGACAGCGTCTCGATATCGATCCGATGATCGGCCCCGAACGCCTGGCCGCGCAGCACGATCCGGCGCAGGTCGAGCGAATCGGAGAAGGTGTCGGGCGCCGCCAGCCGGCCGTTGACCCCCGCGACCTCGAAATTCACTGATTCCACCCGGCCGTCGACGCTGAGCGCCGCCCGCAGCGCGCCATCGAATGTCATGGTCAGGCCGGTCAGCGGACCGAGCCGCGGCAATAGCGGGATCAAGGCCTCCGATTGCAAGCCGACGAATTGCCCGCGCGCGGTTATCCGCTCGCTGCCGCGCGGAAACAGAAAATCGCCACTCAATCTGGTCCGCGAATCTCCGACCGCAAGCACCAGGTCCACCTCGCCGGCCAAGCCTGCTGAATCCCGGCGCAATTCGATATCTGCGACCGGCGCCCGCCAGACTAGATCGAGCCTTTGATCGTCGATCGTGACATGGCCGCGCCGGATCCGAACCACCGACAGCAAGGAGAGCGGTTGGCCGATGCTGGGTTTCGACATGAGCTGCTGGACGATTGCGGGCAAGATCTCGGAGAACTCGGCCCCCGACTCCGCCGCCTTGCCGCCGACCACTTGCTGCACGATAGCAAAGTTTCCCTCGGCATCGCGCGACAAACGAATGCGCGCGCCGACGACCTCGACCACCGTCGGTGCGATCACACCCTGAACCAACGCGCGCAAGCTGAGCCGGACCACAATGTCCGGGAAGGCCGCCACCACGACCCCGTCCCGATTGCGGACGCGCAGGTTGCGGGTATGAATCTCGATGGAGCGCCGCTCGCCGGCCCAGATCAGTTCGGTGTGACCGATCTGTACGAAAAGACCACTATCCAGATCGTCCAGCGCCGCTTCGATGTGGGGCGTGATGAAGTCCAGCCGGACCGGCTCCTTCGACAGGCGCCACATCGCCACCAGCGATACCAGGACCACCACCGCCAGGGCCCCGGCGACGACTTCGAGAGCGATGCGGGTGCCTTTTGCGATCATGCGGCCCACCCGCCCCCAATGGCGCCCCCAATGGCGCCCCACGCCCGCCCGAACGCGCCCGGGGTGACATTCGGGGCGGCGCCCGGGATGGCATTCCAGGTTCCCTTGACCCCGGGGCCGGGCTTTAGCAGTGTGCGACCGGACCGGACGGCGCGCGATGATAGCAATGTTTTTTCAGAATTCACCGGATTGCCTACCCAAGACGGCCG
>CAXMQD010000619.1:0-3203 GCA_964194965.1 uncultured Acidimicrobiia bacterium
CCGGATCGCCCAGGTGCCGGCCAGGATCAGCAGCACGACCGGCACCAAGGCGGCGGCGAACCAGGAGCCGGCGGCCAGCAGAGCGGCGGTGCCGGCCCAGAGGATCGAAGACAGGGCCTCGGCCACGGTGGCGATGCGCGAAGAGGTCTGGCGGCGGTGGAAGGTGTTGCGCTTGGCCTGGGCCCGGAACCAGATTTGAATCATGGTCCCCGAGGCCGCCGCGACCGCGATCCCGAGCGCCGTCACCGCCGCGATACCGGGCGCGGCAAACGCCAGCGCCAACACCAGCGGTCCGACCACGATCACGACCGCGCCGATGACCGCTTCGACCTTGGCGGCGATCACCGCCCGTTCGGGTATCGGCGCGGACGCTACCAAGTCCGGCGCGTCTTCGCCGGAGACCGCCAGCCAGGCGAGCCCGCCGGCAAGTTGACCCGAAGCCATGACGATGACCGGCACCAGGATCAGGAGTCCGCTCAGATCGTCGCCGAAGTTGCGCCACAGCAACAACGCCGGCGGCGCCAGATAGAGAATCTGCATCAGGGTCTGAGACATCAGCCAAGGGTCGCGGCGCAGCAGGGCCCACTCCTTGCGGCGCAGGGCGCGCTTCACCGAGACGGGTCGGAATCCCTTGCGCCGGCGCCGCACCCGCTTGCTTTCATAGGCCTCGCCGGAAGCGGCGACCACGTGATCGCCGAAGTTGGTGGAAAACACCGTGATGACCAGAGCGAGCAGGGCCAGTCCGAAGCCAAGCACCGCGACCAAGGTGGCGGCCTCGCCCATGGCGGCGCGGGCCGGCCACCAGAGCAGACTGGCCGGACCGGGCACGCCCGCGACCACGTCCTCGGAGCGGAAAAAATCGATCCGCGAGAACGTCCCGGCGGAGAGGATCGCCGCCGCCTGCGCGCCAATCACGAAGCCGGCGCCGACCACCGCCGAGACGACCTGGGAGATGAACCGGGTGCGTTTGGGACCGAGGCCCCGGAACATGGCGATGGTTGCGACAATGGCGAAACCGGTGGCAAGCGCGCCCATGGCCAGCAGCACTGCGTAGCCAGCCAACCAGCGCGGCCCGTCGTAATACGCGAGCACGTTGATGAAGGGACCGGCCAACAGCATGGTCAGCAAGGTTGTCGCCAAGGCGATCGCGATCATGCGCACCGCGAAAACCCGCCGCGCCGAGGCCGGCGACGACAGGATGAGGTCGAGATCCGAGCGCGCATAGAAGGCGCGGGTCACCGATTCCATCGCCTGGGACAGCATCAGAGAACAGGCCAGGAAACCGCCGCCGGTGAGCACCACCAGCGTCGCCTTGTCCGGGACGATGCCGGCCCGGGCATAAGGTGCCACGAGGTAGTAGGCCAGCATGTGAATCAACACCGCGAAAACCACAGCGACCGCGGCCAGGATCGGTTCGCGGCCGCGCTTGCCCGCGGTCATCATGGATATCCAGTCGCGCCAGAACAGGCGCAGCTCGTGGCACCCGAACCACGTCAATGTGGCCGGTTGGCTCACGCGGCGGCGCTCTCCTGGGCGACCAGGTCGAGGAACCCGTCCTCCAGACTGGAGCCGGCGCGGCCGGCCCGACCGCGCAACTCATCGAGAGTGCCTTCGGCGATCAGGCGGCCCTTGTCGATGACTCCGATGCGCTCGGCCAGGCGCTCGGCGACTTCGAGGATGTGGGTGGTCAGGATGACGGTGACACCGCCGCGCACCCGCTCGGCGAGCATGTCCTTGACCTGGCGGGCCGAGCCGGCGTCGAGGCCGGTCAGGGGCTCGTCGAGGATCAGCAGGCGCGGCTCGTGTACCAGGGCCCCGGCGAGGGCGATCTTCTGGCGCATGCCCTTGGAGAAACCCTGGCAGCGCTCGTGGGCGTAGGGCTCGAGGCCGAGCCAGCCGACCAGCTCGCGCGACCGCGCCTCGGCGAGCTCCGCGGGGATACTCCACAGCCCGGCGACGAATTCGAGGAACTCGAAGGGGGTCAGCTTGTCGTAAATCATCGGCTCGTCGGAGACCCAGGCGACGTCCCGCTTGGCCGCGATCGGATCGGCGAGCGCGTCGATGCCGAGCACCGACACCTGGCCGGCGTCGGGCCGCAGGAGCCCGGCAACGATCCGCAGGGTCGTGGTTTTGCCGGCCCCGTTGGGACCGAGCAGGGCGTAAAACTCCCCAGCCCGAACCGTCAGATTCAGGCCATCGACCGCCGGCCGGTCGAAGTGCTTGACCAGGCCCCGAAGCTGGAGAGCGGGTGTGGTGTGGTCCATTGTACCGCCGGATATCCCATGCCAAACCGATAGACGGACGCGCCCCGGCGCCCGGCGTGAGACCCAACTATACGGCCACAAAGTTTCAGAGACCTAAAGCCCGCCCGGGGCCAGACCAACAAAGGAACCGGATTCCGGGACCGAAAAACCGCGGAAATTTGGCCTTTTACAACGCTTCCAGCACGACCTCCGCGCTGGAAGCTTCGAAGGCACCCGGCGCTTCGTTGTTGAGCAGGGTGACCACGCCATCGTCCACGATCATGGCGTAGCGGTTGGAGCGCAGGCCCATGGCGCGCGGGGTCAGGTCCAACACCAGGCCCAGCGCCTGGGTGAATTCGGCGATGCCATCGGCCAACATCAGCACCTTGTCGCCAACGCCCTGGTCCTTGCCCCAGGCGCCCATCACGAAGGCGTCGTTGACCGAAAGGCAGGCGATGGTATCCACGCCCTTGGCTTTGATTTCGTCGGCCTTGGCGACGAAACCGGGCAGGTGTTTGGCCGAGCAGGTCGGCGTGAAGGCGCCGGGCAGCGCGAACAGCACCACCTTCTTGCCGTCGAAGATTTCCCCGGTGGTGATGGCCTCCGGACCGCTTTCGGTCATATGGTGGAGCGTGCCGCTCGGAATGCGCTCGCCGACTTGAATCGTCATGGTCCCTGTTCCCCATTCCTGTGGATTAAAAGGGCCGCCGGAAAACCCGACCGCCCCGTTAAGGAACAGATTACGGAAAAGCCGGCGCGGATCAACCGCCGGCGGCGCGATCCCCGGTTGCCCGATCCCCGGCTGCCCGATCCCCGGCTGCCCGATCCAGGGCCTCGATGACCCTATCGGTGGTGAGCAGCTCGGGCAACGCCAGGCCGTCGGGCAGCTCCGGACCGTAAACTGCGTCGAAGGGAATGCCGTAGCGGCCGAAACCTTCCAGGTAGCGCGAAATCTCCTCG
>CAXMQD010000620.1:0-4964 GCA_964194965.1 uncultured Acidimicrobiia bacterium
CTTTGCGCCGTACTTGGAGCGGCGCTGGCGGCGATCGGTGACGCCCTGGGTATCCAACGTGCCCCGAATGATGTGGTAGCGGACGCCCGGCAGGTCCTTCACGCGGCCGCCGCGGATCATCACCACCGAGTGTTCCTGGAGATTATGACCCTCGCCAGGTATGTAGCTGGTGACCTCGAAACCGTTGGTCAGGCGCACGCGCGCGACCTTGCGCAGCGCCGAATTCGGCTTCTTTGGCGTGGTCGTGTAAACCCGGGTGCAGACCCCCCGTTTCTGCGGGCAAGCCTCCAGGGCAGGCACCTTGTTCCGGGTCACCGGCGGTTTGCGCGGCTTGCGGATCAACTGGTTGATCGTCGGCATTACCTTGGCCTCTTCACTATCAGGCTTAAGATATAAAACCCCGCTCAGGAGCGATTCATCTGCTCCCGCGGGTCGTTCATGGGCTGTCGAAACAGCCGCCAGCAATTTGTTCCCGTAATCAGCCCGGGCTGCGTCTAGACCGCAACGGGTCTACCACCAGCCCCCTGAAATGCGCGCGCATACTATTGCCGCGCCGCACCCTCGTCAAGCCTCGGAAACAGCCTTTTTTCGCCGAATCCCACAGTTCCCAGGGACCTATCGAATCCGGAGCGCGGCGCCAACCCGAAACCGTCCTCCGGGGGCGCGCCCAGGGGGCCCAGGGAGGGGCCAGGGAGGCCCCGGCCGGATCAGGCGACCGACGTCTGCTCACTCTCCTCCTTGGCCTTGGCCTTGGCCTTGGCCTTGGCCTCGGCCTCGGCCTCGGCGGCCAGCGCCGCCTGCTGTTGCTGTTGTTTCTCCAGAACCTCGCGATCCCGCTCGGCAGCCAGTATCTTGACCTGATTCATCACCGCGCCGGTGCCCGCCGGGATCAGGCGGCCGACGATCACGTTCTCCTTCAGGCCGATCAGGTTGTCGGTCTTACCGTGGGTCGCCGCCTCGGTCAGCACCCGGGTGGTCTCCTGGAACGAGGCCGCGGATATGAACGAGCGGGTCTGCAGGCTGGCCTTGGTGATGCCCTGAAGCACCGGTTTGCCGCCGGCCGGCGCGCCGCCTTGAGCGACGGCCTTTTCGTTGATCTCGGCGAATTCCTCCCGGTCGATCTGTTCGCCGACCAAGCAAGTAGTGTCGCCGGCGTCGGTGATTTCGACCTTCTGCAGCATCTGGCGAACGATCACCTCGATGTGCTTGTCGTTGATCTTGACGCCCTGCAGGCGGTAGACGCTCTGGATCTCGCTGGTCAGGTAGGCGGCCAGGGCCTCCACGCCCAACACTTCCAAGATGTCGTGAGGCACCGCGTTGCCGTCCATCAGCGCATCACCGACTTCGACAAAATCGCCCTCCTGGACCGAGATGTGCTTGCCCTTGGGGATCAGGAATTCCCGCGGCTCGGCGTCCTCGGCCTCCGGACGTACGATGATCCGGCGCTTGTTCTTGTAATCCTTGCCGAATTCGACCCGGCCCTCGAGGTCGCTGATGATCGCGTAATCCTTGGGCTTGCGCGCTTCGAACAACTCCGCCACCCGCGGCAGGCCGCCGGTGATGTCGCGAGTCTTGGAGGTTTCCCGCGGGATGCGGGCGAGCACGTCGCCGGCCCTAACGTTGGAGCCGCTGTCGACCGAAAGGATGGCGTCCACCGACATGAAATAGCGGGCCTCCATGCCGTTGGCCAGCGTGATCACCTCGCCCTTTTCGTCGCGCAGGGTGATCCGCGGCTTCAACTCGCTGCCACGCGCTGCCTGTTTCCAGTCGACCACGACCCGATTGGAGATGCCGGTGGTCTCGTCCAGGATCTCGCGCATGGAGACGCCCTCCATGAGATCCATGTAGTTGGCGATGCCTGCCTTCTCGGTGACGATCGGGATGGTATAGGGGTCCCACTCGGCCATCTTCTGGCCTTTGACCACCGAAGCACCGTCGTCAATCAGCAGCTTGGCGCCGTACGGTACCCGGTGCCGGGCCCGCTCGCGGTCGACCTCATCCATCAGGACGATTTCCAGGTTACGGCCCATGACCACGGGGACACCCTCGGAGTTGATGACCACGTTGCGGTTTTTGATCTCGATTCGCGCCTCGACCGAAGCCTCGACACTCGACTGCTCGGCACCTCGCTGGGCCGCGCCACCGATGTGGAAGGTACGCATGGTCAGCTGGGTGCCCGGCTCACCGATCGACTGGGCTGCAATGACTCCAACCGCCTCGCCGACGTTGACCCGGGTGCCGCGAGCCAGATCGCGGCCATAACAGGTGCCGCAGATGCCGCCCTTGCTCGCGCAGGTCAAGGCGGAGCGGACTAGCAGCGCGTCGATGCCGGCGCGCTCGATCCGGTCGATCTTGTCTTCCTCGATCAAGTTGCCGGAGGGCACGATGACCTCGCCGGACAGCGGGTCGACCACATCCTGAAGCGCGGTGCGACCCAAAATCCGTTCGCCAAGCGAGGCTATCACCTCGCCGCCCTCCATGACCGCGTTCACGGTCAGGCCTTTATCGGTGCCGCAGTCCTCAAGGGTGATGATCGCGTCCTGGGCGACGTCGACCAGGCGCCGGGTCAGGTATCCGGAGTTCGCGGTCTTGAGTGCCGTGTCGGCCAGGCCCTTGCGCGCGCCGTGGGTGGAGTTGAAATACTCCAGCACGGTCAGGCCTTCCTTGAAGTTCGATATGATCGGGGTTTCGATGATCTCGCCCGAAGGCTTGGCCATCAGGCCGCGCATGCCGGCCAACTGCTTGATCTGCGCCGCCGAGCCGCGCGCGCCGGAGTGCGCCATCATGAACACCGAGTTGACGTCGCGCCCGACCTCACCCGACATGACGTTCATCATCTCTTCGGCGACCCGGTCGGTGCACTGCGACCAAACGTCGACCACTTTGTTGTACTTCTCGCCCCGGGTGATCAGGCCGTCCAGGTACTGCTGCTCGAACTCCTTGACCTCAGTCTGGGCCTGGTCGATCAGCTTTGTCTTGGACGCCGGCACCAAAAGGTCGTCCTTGCCAAAGGAAATACCGGCGCTGCAGGCATGGCCGAAGCCAAGTGCCATAATTCGGTCGCAGAAGATCACCGTCTCTTTCTGGCCGCAGTGACGGTAGACCACATCGATCAGCTCGGTGATTTCCTTTTTGGTCAGCAGCCTATTGATCAGGCTGAACGGCACCGCCTTGTGGCGCGGCAACGTCTCGGACAGAATCATCCGGCCCGGGGTGGTATCGACTACCGAGGTAACCGTCGCGCCCTCCGCATCGACACCGGTGTAGCGCGCCTTGATCCGGGAGTGCAGGGTGACCGAGCCGCTGTTGATCGCATGCTCGATCTCGCTCATGTCAGCGAAGGCCAGCCCTTCGCCCGGCTCGCCCTCGGCCTCCATGGTCAGATAGTAGAGGCCCAGCACAATGTCCTGCGACGGCACGATGATCGGCTTGCCGTTGGCCGGCGAGAGAATGTTGTTGGTCGACATCATGAGCACGCGGGCCTCGAGCTGAGCTTCCAGCGACAGCGGCACGTGGACCGCCATCTGGTCGCCGTCGAAATCCGCGTTGAAGGCGGTGCAGACCAGCGGGTGCAGCTGGATCGCCTTGCCCTCGATGAGCACCGGCTCGAAGGCTTGGATGCCCAGGCGGTGCAGCGTAGGCGCGCGGTTGAGCAGCACCGGATGCTCGCGGATCACCTCCTCGAGAATGTCCCAAACTTCCTGGCGTTCCTTCTCGACCATGCGCTTGGCGGCCTTGATGGTGGACGCCATGCCGTAGAGTTCGAGCTTGGAGTATATGAACGGCTTGAATAGCTCGAGCGCCATTTTCTTGGGCAAGCCGCATTGATGCAGCTTGAGCTCCGGCCCGACCACCACAACCGATCGGCCCGAATAGTCGACGCGCTTACCGAGCAAGTTCTGACGGAAACGGCCCTGCTTGCCCTTGAGCATGTCGGACATCGACTTGAGCGGGCGCTTGTTTGCGCCGGTGATGACCCGGCCGCGGCGGCCATTGTCGAACAGCGCGTCGACCGACTCCTGAAGCATGCGCTTCTCGTTGCGCACGATGATGTCCGGCGCGCGCAGTTCGATCAGGCGCTTCAGGCGGTTGTTGCGGTTGATGACCCGTCGATAGAGGTCGTTGAGGTCGGAAGTCGCGAAGCGGCCGCCGTCGAGCGGCACCAGTGGACGCAACTCGGGCGGAATGACCGGGACCACGTCGAGGATCATCCATTCGGGCCGTGCGCCGGACTCCAGAAACGCCTCGATCAGTTTGAGGCGCTTGACGTACTTCTTGCGCTTGGCCTCGGAATTGGTCTCCTTGAGATCGACGCGCAGCGTGCTGTGGTCCTCCTCGAGGTCGAGCTCGAGCAGCATCGCCTTGAGCGCCTCGGCGCCGATCATGGCGGTAAAGTTGTCGTCGCCGAATTCGTCCTGGGCCTCGATAAATTCGTCCTCGCTCAACAGCTGGTGCAGCTTGAGCGAAGTCAGGCCCGGCTCGGTGACCACGAAATTTTCGAAATAAAGGATCCGCTCCAGTTCCTTGAGAGTCATGTCCAGCAATAGGCCGATGCGGCTGGGCAGAGATTTCAAAAACCAGATATGGGCGACCGGGCTGGCCAGCTCGATGTGGCCCATGCGCTCGCGCCGGACCTTGCTGAGCGTCACCTCGACACCGCATTTCTCGCAGATGATGCCGCGGTATTTCATCCGCTTGTACTTGCCGCAAAGGCACTCGTAGTCCTTGATCGGCCCGAAAATACGAGCACAGAACAGGCCGTCCCGCTCCGGCTTGAAGGTTCGGTAGTTGATGGTCTCCGGTTTCTTGATCTCGCCGAAGGCCCACGAGCGGATGCGTTCCGGGCTCGCGATCGAAATACGGATCTGATCGAAGCTCTGCGTGCCAGTCGCCTGGCCGAAGATGTTCATCAACTCTTTCATCGGTTTCTCCCGAATCGTGTGTCGTTGTTGCCATTCATTGCG
>CAXMQD010000621.1:0-1903 GCA_964194965.1 uncultured Acidimicrobiia bacterium
CGAACTATCGCAAGGCCGAATTGCTGGGCGATCCGGCCGCCGCCGATGCCCTGCCCGCTGTCGAGGGCGCGAGCGCAATCCTCTCGGGGAGTTGCTCGCGCGCAACTCAGGAGCAAGTGCGCCTGGCCGCCGAACGCTGCCCGTCGTTCCGGATCGATCCCCTGGCACTCGGTGCCGGCGAGGATCTGGTGGCGGCCGCGCTCGACTGGGCCGGGTCCCGGCTCGGCGCGGATCCGGTGCTGATCACCGCCACCGCCGAGCCCGAGGCGGTCAAGCGCGCCCAAGACGAACTGGGCGTGGAACGCGCCGGCACAGTGGTCGAAGACGCGCTGTCGCGCATCGCCCAGGGCTTGGTCGCGGCCGGCGCGCGGCGGTTGATCGTGGCCGGCGGCGAAACCGCCGGCGCGGTGGTCGGCCGACTCGGCGTCACGGGCTTGCGCATCGGTCCGGAGATCGACCCCGGCGTGCCCTGGACCGTGACGCTCGACGAGCCGCCGCTCGCGCTGGCGCTCAAGTCGGGTAACTTCGGCGCGCCCGATTTCTTCCTCAAGGCTTTCGAGGCTCTGCCATGACCGAAACCAAGCTCAGGGACCGGATCGCCGAATTGGGCAAGTCGATGTTCGACCGTGGCATGACCGCGGGCAGCTCCGGCAACATCAGCGTGCAGTTGGACGACGGTTGGCTGCTGACGCCGACCAATTCCTGCTTGGGGCGCCTCGACCCGGCGCGCATCTCCAAGCTGGCGCCCGATGGCCGCCACATCGGCGGCGATCCTCCCTCGAAAGAGCTGTTCCTGCACGGCGCCATGTACGAGATGCGCGGGTCCGCGCGCGCCATCGTGCACCTGCATTCGACGCATTCGGTGGCGGTTTCCTGCCTGCCCGAGATCGATCCGGAGAACGTGCTGCCGCCGCTTACCGCCTATTACGTGATGAAGATCGGCCGCCTGCCGCTGATTCCCTACTACCGGCCCGGCGATGCCAAGCTGGGCGAGGCGATCCGCGGTTATGCGGCCAAGAGCCACGCCGTGCTCCTCGCCAACCATGGTCCCGTGGTGGCCGGCAAGTCGCTCGAGGACGCGGTCTACGCCACCGAGGAACTGGAGGAGACCGCCAAGCTCTACCTGCTGCTGCACGGCCGCAATCCGCGCTGCCTGACCGAGGCCCAGATCGCGGAGCTGCGCGAGACCTTCTCCCTGCCTTGATCTCTTTGTTCGGAGCACCGTCATGCCCAAATTGGCCGCCAATCTGTCTATGATGTTCAACGAGGTGCCGTTTCTGGAACGCTTCACGGCCGCGGCACGCGCCGGCTTCAAGGGCGTCGAGTTCCTGTTTCCCTACGATCATGCGCCCGGGGACTTGGCCGAGGCGTTGCGGGCCAATGGCTTGCGGCAGGTCCTGTTCAACCTGCCCCCCGGGGATTGGGAGGCCGGCGAGCGCGGTCTGGGGGCCTTGCCCGGGCGCGAGGCGGAGTCGCGGGCCGGGCTCGAACGCGCGCTGCCCTACGTCCAGGCGCTGGATTGCCGGACGGTGCATTTGATGGCCGGCATTCCGCCTGAAGGGGCCGATCCGATGGCATGCCGCCAGACCCTCGCGGCCAACCTGAACGCTGCGGCCGAGTTCTTCGCACCGCACGGCGTCACGGTGCTGCTAGAGCCGATCAACAGTCGCGACATACCCGGCTATTTCCTCAATCACCAGGGCCAGGCGGTGGCGCTGATCGAGGCCGTCGGCGCGGCCAATGCCGGGCTGCAGATGGATTTCTACCACTGCCAGATCGTCGACGGCGACCTGGCCAGCCATCTGCGCGCCAATTTCGCCCACATCCGGCATATTCAGATCGCCGGCGTGCCAGAGCGCAACGAGCCCGACCGGGGCGAGGTCAATTACCCGTATTTGTTCGA
>CAXMQD010000622.1:0-3010 GCA_964194965.1 uncultured Acidimicrobiia bacterium
AGACGGTGGAAAAATCGATTCATCCACAACAATTCCGTTATTAACAGTTCCACGAATCGGGTCGTGCGCCGTATTGTCGCGGGCATGGAAAACACCAGCGCGAGCACCAAATTTACCCGTGACGGGACGGTCGAGAAGCCAGCTACCAGTGGCGCGCCGGCCAACCCAGATGCGAGCTTGAAACAGCGTAAGCTGTTGACACCGGCCCAGGAATCCGAGGTCAAGGAGTTGCGCGAGATCAGCCACCAGACCCGCCGGGTCACGGTGCCGGGGCTCGAAGAAATTCTCTACGAGCCGATCCCGGTGCTCGACCATGGCTTCGTGCGCGTCATCGACTACATGGGCGACGACGCCGCCATCGTGCAGGCGGCACGGGTATCCTACGGCAAAGGCACCAAGCAGCTACGCGGCGATACCGGGCTGATCAACTACCTGCTGCGCCACCGCCACACCACGCCCTTCGAGATGTGCGAGATCAAATATCACATCAAGCTGCCGGTCTTCGTGGCGCGGCAGTGGATCCGGCACCGCACCGCCAACGTCAACGAATATTCGGCGCGCTACTCGATCCTCGACAAGGAGTTCTATATTCCGGCGCCGGAACACTTGGCGGCGCAGTCCGCGATCAACCGCCAGGGCCGCGGCGAGACCCTGGAGGGGGCGGCGGCCGAACGGGTGCTGGAGCTGCTCAAGTCCGACGCCGCCCAGAGCTACGACCACTACGAAGAGATGCTCAACGAAGGGTCCGACGGCACGGTCTTGGACCAGGGCCGGGCCGGGTTGGCGCGCGAACTGGCGCGCATGAACCTGCCGCTCAACATCTATACCCAGTGGTATTGGAAGTGCGACCTGCACAACCTGATGCACTTTCTCTCGCTGCGCGCGGACCCGCACGCCCAATACGAGATCCGCGCCTATGCCGATGCCATGCTGGATACGATGCGGCGCTGGGTGCCGGCCAGCTACGAGGCCTTCGAGAACTACGTGATGACAGGGGTTCACCTGTCCGGTGGCGGGATTGAGGTGGTGCGCCGCCTGCTGGCCGGCGAAGCGGTCACGCAGGAAGAGTCCGGACTATCCAAGCGCGAGTGGCGTGAACTGATGGCCACGCTCGGCCGGACGGACCAAGACGGCGGACCCTAATGCGAGGTCCACATTGGTGGATTCGCCCTCGTATCGCGCGCCTTACTGCATGACAATCTTGGGTGCCTGACGCCTGGCGCCGTCCTGAGCCGTCACCTTGGCGTGGATTCGCTCGGCGATGGCGACGAAGGTCTTGGCGTGGGCGCTGTCCGGTTTGGACATCACGATCGGCTGGCCGCTGTCCGAAGTTTCGCGAATTTCGATGTCGAGCGGCACCTCGCCCAGGAACTCGACGCCCAGCTTCTCGGCTTCGAGGCGCGCGCCGCCGTGGCTGAAGATATGGGACTCGTGGCCGCAGTTGGGGCACACGAAGAGGCTCATGTTCTCGATGATGCCGAGCACCGGCACATCGACCTTGCGGAACATGTTGAGGCCCTTGCGGGCGTCCAGAAGGGCGATGTCCTGCGGTGTCGAGACGATCACCGCGCCGGCGAGCGGCACCTGCTGGGACATGGAGAGCTGGGCATCGCCGGTGCCCGGCGGCATGTCGACCAGGAGCACGTCGAGCTCGCCCCAGGCGACATCGCGCAGCATCTGCTGCAGGGCGCTCGACACCATGGGGCCGCGCCAGATCATCGGGCTGTCCTCGGGCACCAGGAAGCCCATGGACATGCATTTGACGCCGTAGTTCTCGAGCGGAGTCAAGATCTTGCCGTCGGGCGAGTTCGGGCGCCCGCTGATGCCCAGCATGCGCGGCTGGGAGGGGCCGTAGATATCCGCGTCCAGGACGCCGATCTTGAGGCCGAGGGTGGCCAGGCCGAGTGCCAGGTTGGCGGTGACCGTGGATTTTCCGACTCCGCCCTTGCCGCTGGCCACGGCGACGATGGCCGCGACTCCCGGGACCATGGGCTTGGCGCCCGGGGTCCCGGCTTGCTGGGGATTTGGGCCACTCTGGGGGCCACTCTGGGGGCCGGTCTGGGAGGCGCCGTGAGGCGCGCCCTGGCCCGCCGAACCCGCGTTTCCGCCACCGCCGCCGGCGCTGTGGGCGGTGAGGACCGCGGTCACCGAAACCACGCCCGGCAGGGCATGCACGACCTTCTCGGCCTGTACGCGCAGCGGCTCCATCTTGGCGCCCTCGCGCGGGTCGACCTCGATCACGAATCCGACGTTGCCGTCCTTGATCACCAGCCCCGCGACCATTTCGCGCGCGACGATGTCGGCGCCGCTGCCGGGCTCGATTACGGCTTTGAGCGACTCCATGACTTGGTGTTCGGTAACCTGACCCATCCTTGACAACCCCCTGTTTTTGCCAATATGCCGCACAAGACGTCTGAATATCGTGTTTGCCGGGTAAGACATCCGTGATTGACGGGCGGCTTCCGTGATATAAGGCCTCGCGCGGATTTTTGAAGCCGGTAACTCGATAAACTTAGCGGGAGCAGCTTACATGCCCTGGGACAACAAAAGCAGTGGTGGCGGCGGCCCTTGGGGCGGCGGCGGTAGTGGTGGCGGCGGCTCTGGTGGCGGCGGTCCTTGGGGCAGCGGCGGTGGCGGCGGTGGTGGCGGCGGTGGCGGCGGTGGCCCGCGCCCCCCCGACCTCGAAGAGTTCATCCGCCGTGGCCAGGACCGCTTCAAGGGTATGCTGCCGGGCGGTGGAACGGTCGGCGGTCGTGGCTTTTTGGTGATCCTGGCGCTGGCCGTGGTGATCTGGCTGGCCACGGGGACCTACCGGGTCCAGCCGGACCAGGAGGGCGTGGTGCTGCGTTTCGGCAAATGGGTCACCACGACCCAACCGGGCTTGAACTGGCACCTGCCCTATCCCATCGAAACGGTGGAGACGCCCAGCGTCGAACGGATCAACGCCATCGACGTCGGCTTCCGCAACGTGGGCGGCGATCAAGGCCGTGCGCAGCGCCGCAACGTGCCC
>CAXMQD010000623.1:0-4407 GCA_964194965.1 uncultured Acidimicrobiia bacterium
TGGCGGACCCATTAAATGACGCTTAAGTCTCCCGGATTCAATCGTTTTTGCAAGGGCCTGCGGGTCGAAGTGCCAGACCCGCGTCGATCGCTGGCGCGCCGGAACCTCCGGTAATCCCCTGCCCGGCGCCAAATCGTGCGAACCAACCGCCGATTTTCGGGACATCGGGCATCCCCGGGGCGAAAATCGGCTACCCCCAGACCCGCCGTCCCGGTAACCTGCGGCAAGATCGGTACAGATGGAAGGCGACCAGGCGATGGCGCAGCCGCCAACGGCCAGCCCGGCACCGCTCCGGGCCAGCCCGGCACCGCTCCGGGAATGTCTCGAGCGCCCCGCGGCGTGACGGGCCGATGACCTCCGGCCAGGCCAGTTCCGGAAAATCCGACCGGTTTTACAACGAGCTAGCGCCGTTTTCCAACTTCGCCGAGTTCGTCGAGTTCGACGCCTACGATCCGGTGCCCGATGACTGGGTGGTCATGATCGCCGACGTTCAGGGGTCCACGCGAGCGATCGAGGAAGGGCGCTACAAGGACGTCAATATGGTCGGGGCGGCGTCGATTACCGCGATCCTCAACGTCTGCGGTGACATCGAAGTGCCCTTCGTGTTCGGTGGCGACGGGGGAACCCTCGTCGTGCCCGGCTCGCTACGCGACGCCGCATGCGATGCGCTCATAGGTCTGCAAGCGATATCCCGCGATACTTTCGGGTTGCCTCTGCGCGTCGGGGCGATACCGGTCGCGGACTTGCGCGCCCAGGGCGCCGAGGTCCGGGTCCGCAAATACGAACTCAGCGCCGGAAACCACTTGGCCATGTTCGCCGGCGGCGGCGTCGAGCTTTGCGACCGCCTATTGAAGAGCGCGGCGCCGGGCAGCCCCTATCTCCTGGAGCCGCGGCCGCGGGCCGGCGAGCCCGATCTTCAAGGTCTGTCGTGCCGCTGGGAACCGCTGATCCCGCAAGGCGGTCGCATGATGACCATCATGGTTCAAGGCACCAACAGCGATCCAGCCCGCGAAGGCGCCTTGCTCGGCGAAGTGGTCCGGGCGATCTCCGATATTCTCGGCCACCGCCTCCAAGATTCGGCCCCGGCCAGCGTTCGCTCGATGACGTTCCGATGGCCACCGCGCGGACTCGCGCTGGAAGCCCGCGCCACCGCCGGCCACCGGGGCTTCCCGAGGCGCTACCTCGCCGTCCTGGCCTCCTCCTTGATCCAGTTCTGGTGCGAACGTTTGGATCGCCGGGCCGGAAGCTATAATGCCCCGGTCTACCGGGAGGAGCTTCGCTCGAATACGGATTTCCGTAAGTATGACGGGATCTTGCGGATGATTTTGGATGTCAGCGAAACGCAATCCGAGCGCATCGCGCGGTATCTGGAGCACGAGCAGGACGCGGGCCGCCTGGTATATGGCGCCCACCTCGCCGACACCGCCTTGATGACTTGCCTGGTATTCAGCCTCGAACGAAGCCAGCACCTGCATTTCATCGACGGTTCCGACGGCGGTTTCGCGATGGCCGCCCAGGCGTTCAAGTCCCGGCTTGGCACCCGTTCACCGTGACCTCGATGGGCGATTTTGTCCGGTTGAGAGCGTGGCGGCCCATCGGAATTGGGCTACGGAAATCGACCGGAATTTTTCTGTTCGGATCCGGTTTCGGGTCGCAGAAAACGGAAACGGCCGCTCGCGCGGCCGCTCCACATTCGCCGATCCTTGTATCAGCCGGAGCTATTGGGGCACCCGGACCGAACCACCCGAAGCCTCGGCGAAACGGACCTCACGTTGCGTCCCGAACATGAACCCTGGGTTCGGTCATTTCGGGCCGACGACCTTGCAGCCGCCAAGTTCGCCGCAGTTGATCCCTAACAACGTTCCGCTGTATAAGGCATTGATATTTCCGATGATGCAGCTCGACGAGGTCTCGCAGTTGCGTAGTTGCTGCGTATTGCCGAGGGACCCCAATACCTTGTAGCTGACCTCCACGTTCGCGATCGTCTTCGTGGGTATTTTTTTGATCTTCACGAAGCCGAGCGCCGGGCCGGCCGTAGCGAGCATCGCGATGGCCGCGACCGAAACAAAATTTGCGACACGCATTGCCTTGTCTCCTTCTAAAGGGAAGCGGGCTCCCAGGTATGCGCAGACCCCCCCAGGGCCGCCGATCAGAATTATGCGGTGTCGGCATTTTGGTAAGAAATATTAAATAAATTATTAGAGTAACTAGTTACTAGAAGCGGTTATTTTTATTGATTTAATTCAGGTCCATCTAGTTCGTATTTTGAGGCAAATACCGGATTTCGAACAGGCGAATTCCGGTCATGTCGATTCGAAGTTATTCGGCCGCGCGCAATCCAACGGCATCGAGCGCGCGGGCCTGGCGGCGGGCCAGCGCCTCGGCATCGAAGTTGCCGATCAGGTCGTGGAACTGGCGATGCCAGTTGATCTCGGCTTTCAGATGCATGAACACCGAGCCAAGCCCGATGGCGGCGCGGTCCATGAGCACGAACTCGCGCGGCGGCTTGACCCCGCCCAGACGACGCAGTTCGACGTGGACCTGGTGCGCGACCCGGGCGCCGTACATTCCGCTATCGCTCTCCATGATCGGTTGAACCTTGTCTTCGAGCAGCGGCGCGTAGAGGAACCGCGCCCAAAGGTCGAGCGCATCCAAGAGCTCGCGGCTCAGATTGGTGAAGCCCCAACTCTCGTAGGCCGAAACCGCGAGCGCCTCTTCGCCGCGTTCGAGCGCGTGGTAGAGGTCGATCACGCCTTTGACAAATTTGGGCGCAAACACCCGGACGCAGCCGAAGTCGAGCAGGTTGACCGCGCCGTCCTCGCGCACCGTGTAGTTGCCCAGGTGCGGGTCGCCGTGGATCACCCCGGTGCCGTAGAACGGCAGATACCAGGCGCGAAACATGTTCATGGCGGCGCGGTTGCGCAGCTCCACTTCCCCGGTCGCGGCGACGAAGTCGAGCAGCGGCCGGCCCTCCAGCCAAGTCATGGTCAGCAGGCGGTCGGTGGAGAGCTCGGGCAACACCTCGGGCACGTGGATGCCCGACTCGTCCGCCAACATGGCCCGGAACAGGTCCATGTGGCGCGCCTCGCGCCCGTAATCGAGCTCCTCGCGCAGGCGCTCGGACAGTTCCTTGTAGATATCGCTGGGGTCGATCGCCCGGTCGTAGCGCCGGTAGATCGCGAACGCCAACTTGAGCTGGCCCAGATCGGCGGCGACGGTGGAGGCCATGTCCGGGTACTGCAGCTTGCAGGCCAGCGCGCGGCCGTCGGTTGCCACCGCGCGGTGGACCTGACCAAGGGAGGCGGCGGCAGCGGCCTCGTGCGCGAAAGACTCGAACCGCGCCTGCCAATCGGCGCCGAGCTCGCCGCGCAGGCGCCGGCGCACGAAAGGCCAGCCCATGGCCGGGGCGTTGGACTGAAGCTGGCGCAGCTCCTCGGCGTATTCCGGCGGCAGGGCGTCGGGGATGGTGGCGAGAATTTGGGCGGTCTTCATGAGCGGCCCCTTGAGGCCACCGAGCGCCGCTTTCAGTTCGGCCGAATGGCGCGCCCGGTCAAGGCCGAGGCCGAACACCCGGGCGCCGACGATCTGCGCGGCCAGCCCGCCGACGCTGCCGCCGACCCGCGCATAGCGCCGTACCCGGCCGCTCAGACGCGACTCCTCGTCGCCGAATTCCGAATCGGACATGGCATGAATCTGGGGCCGGGGGCGCCAGATGTCCAGCGCGGCATCCGAATAGCCCCTGCCCTATTCCATGCCCTCGAGCTCGTCGATGAAGCCGGAGATGACGCCCAGGCCCTGGGTCCAGAACTCGGGGTCCGAGGCGTCGAGACCGAAGGGGGCGAGCAGCTCCCGGTGGCGCAGGGTGCCGCCGGCCTTGAGCATGTCCAGATACTTGTCCGCGAAGCCTTCGCTAGCGCCCTGATAGACCGCGTAGAGCGAGTTCACCAGGCAGTCGCCGAAGGCGTAGGCGTAGACGTAGAACGGCACGTGGATGAAGTGCGGGATGTAGGCCCAGTAATGGCGGTAGTCGCCCTCGAGGCGGATCGCCGGTCCCAGGCTCTCTCCTTGCGTCTCCATCCAGATCTCGCACAGGCGCTCGGGCAGCAGTTCGCCCGCGCGGCGCTCGTCGTGGACCCGGGTCTCGAAACCGTGCATGGCGATCTGGCGGACCACGGTGTTGAGCATGTCCTCGACCTTGGAGGCGAGCATGACCTTGCGCCGCGCCGGCGTATCCTCGGCCTTGAGCAAGGCCTGGAAGGTCAACATCTCGCCGAACACCGAGGCGGTTTCGGCGAGGGTCAGGGGCGTGTCCGCCATCAGGTGCCCGCGCGGGGCCGCCAGAACCTGATGGACGCCGTGGCCGAGCTCGTGGGCGAGGGTCATGACGTCGCGGGTGCGGCCCTGGTA
>CAXMQD010000624.1:0-5093 GCA_964194965.1 uncultured Acidimicrobiia bacterium
TTGCGGGAGCTGCAGCCCCAGCCGACGTCCTCGGAGTCCAGGACCAGGGTATGACGGCCCCCGCGCGCGGTCTGGATCGCCGCGCTCAAGCCGGTGTAACCCGATCCGACGATGGCAACCTCGGCGCGCTCCGGCGGCGCGGCTTGCGGCAGTTCGGGGCGTGGCGTCCGCTCCCACCAGTAAGGCGCGCTCTTGTAGCCGGGCGCGAACAGACTCTCGTTCATGACTTCCCTCATGATCCCGCCGAAATCGAATCTCGCCGATAATGCCCCATAGAGATCGCGCGCGCGATTGGCTTCTTGACTCCGCCCCGCCGCCGCCGCAGCGTCTCGGGCCGACCACGAGAAATGCGGCGCGCAGCGCCCGAACGGAGACAGACCATGACCGACAGCGGACCGCTCACCATCAAGCCCGGCCTCAAGGTGTTGATCACTGCGGGTGCGGCCGGCATCGGCCGGGCCATCGCCGATACTTTCGCCGACAACGGCGCCAAGATCTGGGTCTGCGACATCTCCGACGACGCGCTGGAGAGCTGCCGGGCCGAGCGCCCGGACTACGGCGCGGTCCGCTGCGACGTCGCCGAGGAGGCCCAGATCGACGCCTTCTTCGATGAGGCGGTCGCGGACCTGGGCGGCCTCGACTTGCTGGTCAACAACGCCGGCATCGCCGGCCCGACGGCCGCCGTCGAGGACATCGACCCGGCGGATTGGCGGCGCACGGTGGATATCAATCTGAACAGTCATTTTTACTGCGCGCGCCGCGCGACACCGCTGCTCAAAGCGGCCGGCGACGGTGCGATGATCAATATCTCCTCGGTCGCCGGGCGGCTCGGCTTCGCCCAGCGCACGCCTTACGCCGCCACCAAGTGGGCGGTGGTCGGCTTCACTCAAAGCCTGGCCAGGGAGCTCGGGCCCGACGGGGTCCGGGTCAACGCGATCCTGCCCGGCATCGTCGAGGGGCCGCGCATCGACCGGGTGATCGCGGCCCGCGCCGAGGTCGCGGACATCTCCTTCGAGGCGGCGGAGCGGAACATGGTCGACCACGTCTCCCTGCGCCGCAAGGTCAGCGCCCGGGACGTCGCCAACATGGCGCTGTTCCTCTGCTCGCCGCTCGGCCGCAACATATCCGGCCAGTCGCTCAGCGTCTGCGGCAATGTAGAAACCATTTAAGGGAGCGATAGTATGACCGAGCAGAAGATCGCCATCGTCGGCAGCGGCCTGATCGGACGCGCCTGGGCCATCGCCTTCGCGCGCGGCGGCTGGCGGGTCGCGCTTTACGACCCCGAGGCGGGCGCCGCCGGGCAAGCACGCGAGGCGATCGGCGCGGCCTTCGCGGACCTGGACGGGGCCGGCCTGCTCGATGGCGGCGCGCCGGCGGAGCTGATCGCACGGGTGAGCGTGGCGGACGACTTGGCCGAGGCGCTCGACGGTGCCGACCACGTCCAGGAGAACGCGCCCGAGGTGCTCGAGGTCAAAATCGAGATCACCAACGAGATCGCGGCGCTCGCCGGTCCGAACGCGGTGCTGGCCAGCTCGACCTCGGGCTTCGTGCCGTCGTCCTTCACCGAAACCGCCGCGGGGCGCGAACGCTGCCTGGTCGCCCATCCGATCAACCCGCCCTATCTGCTGCCGGCGGCGGAGCTGGTGCCGGCGCCCTGGACCGGCGCGGACGCGATGGCCAAGGCGCGCGCCAACCTGGAGTCGGTCGGCATGGTGGCCATGACCATGACCCGCGAGCTCGACGGCTTCGTGCTCAACCGCCTGCAGGCCGCCTTCGTGTACGAGGCCTTCCGCCTGGTCGATCAGGGCTACGTCAGCGCCGCCGACCTCGACCGCGCGGTGCACAACGGCCTCGGTCCGCGGTGGTCGTTCATGGGCCCCTTCGAGACCATCGATCTCAACGCGCCGGGCGGCATCGCCCAATACGTCGAGCGCTACGCCCCGCTCTGCCGGCGCCTGGTCGAGAGCCAGACCGACCCTTGCGACTGGCAGGCGGCGCTCGACGGCGGCATCCAAGCCGAACGCGACGCCGAACTCGGCCGCGACGAGATCGCCAATCGCCAAGCCTGGCGCGACCGCCGCCTCATGGCCTTCGCCGCCGCCAAACGCGCCGCCGAGGAGGAAATCGGGAAGTAGGCCCCTACCCCCCTACCCCAGTATCCGGTAATGCGCCTCGGTGGGGGCGCGGGCTTCGCCGTTTATCGGGAGAATGTCTTGGGGGCAGCAGGACATGGCGACGACGCAGTCCATCTCGGCCCGGAGCACCACGTGGTCGCCGGGCTTGGAGGCCGGCACGCCCCAGGCGGTGTTGCCGCCCTGATCGACCGGGATGTTCATCCACAAATTCAGCGGGCTTGGGCATTCGGTCACGGGAAAGCCGACGTTGCGCAGGGCGGCGAACAGGTTGTCGGTGCAGTTGTCGTGGTACTCGGTGCAACCGAGCAAGCCGTAGCGGTAGTCGTCGCAGGCCGCCATCAGGGTGTCGTGGACGCCGGGCGAAGTGTCCTCGGCGAAATGCAGGATCGGGCGCCGCCGGTTGCTGACCAGATCGTCGCCGGCGTGAGGGAAGATGCGCGTGAGGGTCGGGCGGATATGCTCCATGGACATGAACTCGCGCGGGTCCTCGGTGCTGAACGCCCAGGTATCGACCACTTGCGCGCCGTGGCTGTTGACGATCTGGATCGACTGACCCTGGCTCAGCCGCGCCGCCCGGCCGCGCCGCGCCGGGATGGTGAAGAGTTCGCTCGCCTGGATCATCGCTGTTCGCTCCCTTTGGTCGCGCCCGAGAGGTCCAGCCCGGAGGCGAGGCCCGGCGCGTGGCAGGCCAGGTAGAGAAACTCGAGCATGACGGTGCCGGCCAAGAACGCGGTCATGCCGCCGACGTCGTGGGGCGGGCTGACCGTATTCACGTCGAAGGCGACGAACTCGAGGCCCTGGAGGCCCTGGAGGATGGCGAGCCCCTCGCGCGACGTGATCCCGCCCCAGGTCGGCGTGCAGACCCCCGGCGCGCAGGACGGGTCGAAGAAGTCCATGTCCCAGCACAGGTAGACCGGGCGCCCGGCGAGCCGCGCGTGGATGTGAGCGAGGGTCGCCTCGATGCCGCGCGCCATCAGATCGACCCCGGAGATCAGCTCGTAGCCGTGCGCGCGCGTGTGCTCGAACACGCCGGGCAGGTAGGTCGGACCGCGGGCGCCGATATGCAGCGAGTTCAGGGTATCGATCAAACCCTCTTCGGCGGCGCGGGTGAAGGTGGTCGCGGTGTTGTGGTGCTCCTGTCCGGAACCGGGGTAGGTGTCGGTGTGGGCGTCCAAATGCAGCACCACGAGGTCCGGATAAATGCGGTGCAGGGCGCGCAATTGCGGCAGGGTGACCGAGCCGTCGCCGCCCATGGTCAGCGTGCGCACGCCGCGGCCGGCGATTTCGCGCAGCGCCGCCTCCATGACCTCGAACGAGGGTTCGATGCGTCCCGGCATCACCTTTGCGTCGCCGCAGTCGACCACGCCGAGCGCGGTCAGCGGATTGAAGTCCAAACCGGGCGGCAGGTAGGGACGGACCAGGGCCGACTGCTCGCGGATCGCAAACGGCCCCTGGCGCGCGCCAATGCGCACCGGATGTCTGCCGCAGTCGAACGGCATGCCCAGGATCGCGAGCTTGCAGCCCTCGAGGTCGTAGCTGTTCGGACAGCCCATGAAACCCTGGGTCGGCACGTAGAGCGCCGGATCGAAGATCGAGCCTCCACCCTCAATCCCAGCCCCGCGCACCTCGCCACCCTGATTCATTCCCATGCACTCCCCCGTGTTGCCGTCATGACCGTTGCCCATCGTCCTATACTGCGGAATTGGCTTATCCTGTCCACTGTTGAATTGGCCCGCCGCGGGCATGACCGAGCGTGAGGTCATGTGGGCGCCGCGCTACACCACCTCAGCCGCCTCATACCCATCGAGGGGAAAGATCGGCCGGCGCAGCCGATCGAAGGACAGCAAGTCATTGTCCGAGGTGGTGACCCCGGTGCCGTCGCAGATGATGGTTGCCTTGGCCAGCGGCGCGAAACCGGCGCGGTAGTGGATGCGCGACTTGAGCAGCAGATAGTGGCAGCGTTGCGGCGCGATGCCGACGCTGGTGAAAATGCCCAGGTCCCAGGGCTCGTGGTGTTTGTTAGCCACTAAGTAATTACCTCAATATCCGCAGAAAACCGCCATTCATGCCTGGAATTGGGCGGATAGGTGCACCGTTAGGTGCGAAATAGGAGCACAAATGCCACTAAAACACCATGTAGCGCCCACTGAGTTCACAGGCCGCCTTGGCCCGTTCCGGTGCGGCCCATGATCCGCATCGACATGACGTGCCAGGACACGCGCCACCCCGACAAGCGGCTACGCCATTATGGGCGGGCGTGGTGCGAGGTGGTCGGCCGCCGGTTCGAGACTAAAGGCCCGGCACCGATATACAAGCTCACGACGCTGCTGTGGTTGCACGGCCACGGCGGCGCAGACTTCGAGGTCCACGACGACATATCTCCCACCGGCAAGTCTGGCGGCCTGGCCATGACCGGGAAGGTGCGTAACTGGGCGCGGCTGATCAACGGGAAGCCAAAGTTCGACAAGGATGCGCTGTCCGAGACGGATTTCTCACCGCAAGAGCGGGAACTGGTTGCCCGGGCGGCAGGCCGGATCTTAGACACCGCAGAAATCGACTCGCCACGGCCCGACAACGCTCGTACAGGCGTATCTCGCCCCTCGGACGGCCAGACTGTCTCCAGGAGCAAGATGGCGCCCCAGCGGCGCTTTCCACCGCCCAGCGGACGGAGGCGGCATAAGGCCCCGGCGCTGTACCATCTGCACTCACACGAGCCGAGCCAAGATCGACCAGGCGCTCGTCGCGCGACGACCGTTCCGGGCCATAGCGGGACAATACGGCGTGTCCAAGAGCGCCCTTGTGCGGCATCATGACGACCATCTCCCCGCCGCACTGGTGAAGGCCCAAGACGCCGCAGAGGCGGCCCAGGCGGACGCCCTGCTCGCTCAGGTGGTTGATCTGCGGGACAAGGCGCTCGACGTTCTCGACACCGCCCAAGGGAGTGAGGACCTTCGCGCG
>CAXMQD010000625.1:0-4029 GCA_964194965.1 uncultured Acidimicrobiia bacterium
TCTGTAGGCGATCCCCCAGGCCCGAGGCCCGCCGGCGGTCGAGAATACGGCCGAACTCGGCATCGGCGTGGCGGATCGCGGCCAAATTCTCCGGCGCGCCGATGCCCCGATAGTGGTAGCTGTTGTCGGGCTCGCACAGCCACAGGATCGCGACCTCGGGCGCGAGCTCCGGCTCCAGATATTCGAGATAGGCATCGGTCGCATAGCTCAACCATGTGAGCGAGGGAATCTCGTGTTCTGGGATCGGCCCGATCCGGTCGATGACGGCGGCGATGCGCGCGGCCGGAACCGAGGCGTCGGGGCGGTGCAGGGAGAACCGAAATCCGCCCAAGGATTCGGCCTTGTGGTGCAGGATGCGCGTCCCGCCCGGTGTCCCGGCAGAAATCACCGCCAGAGACATGCCGTGGCCGGCCAGGATTTCGCCGAGCACCGGCACGTCCATCAGCTTGCCGCCCAGGCGCCGGTCGCCGGCCGCCAAGACGGTCTCGTCGCCGGTGTTGAACAGGCCATTCGGCGCGGCCACGGGGTCCAGGAACTTGTTGCCGACAATGCCGTGGCGCGTGGGGCAGCAACCGGTCACGAGCGCCGACTGGTTGACCCGGGTCTCGGTCGGAAAGGTCGCCCGGCTGTGGCTGAACCGAACCCCGGCCTCGGCGAAGTCGGTCAGATTGGGCATCAACTCGGGCGTGACCATGTCCGGCCGCAGGGCATCGAAGGCGACGATCAGGATTCGCTTGTCGGTGGATTTCACGATCGCGTTTCCTTGGATTCCCGCCACGCCGTCAAAGACGCGGCGCTCGCGGCATGACCCGAACGCCGGGACGCAGGTTGCGGTAGCTGAGCTCGTTGTGGTCGAGGGGGTTGGGGCCGGGCGCGGCGACCACCAGGATGTCCTCGGCGATCGGCTGGAAATCGGCGCGGAAGTGCACCGAGGACTTGAGCGCCAGGATCTTCTGCTCGGCCGGCTCCACGCCCAGGTGGCGGAAGCAGGATTGATCGGCGGCCTGCAGCTTGCGCGAGGCGACCACGACCCGCACCCCGCCCAGGCGCAGCAGCGCCATCGGCCCGAGCTCCATGCGCGCGCCCTTGTAGAACGGCCCGGTGCCGGTCATGCGGCCATCGCCCAGGCGCTCGACTTGGTAGGTCGCCTCGAGCGGGCGATGGCCGGCCAGGCCCGACTTGGCGCCCAGCCCAAAGGTGAGCGCCGCGCCCGCCCCGGCCGCATGCGCCGCGGTGGCGGCCGCCGGGTCGTAGAGGATGGCGAGGACCGCATCCTCGGCTTTCTGGCGCACCAGTTCCTCGAGCAGGCCCACGGTATCGCCGTTGCCGCCGCCACCCGGGTTGTCCTGGGAGTCGGCCAGCACCACGGGACGGCGCGCCGCGGCGGACAGCTCGATGGCCCGGGCGACGCCGTCGGCGGGGGTCAAGACCGGGAGCAGGAATTCGGCCTCGCGCGCCAGAACCTCCTCGGCCAGGGCCTCGGCCGCGGCCTCGGCCGCCTCCTGGCTGGTCCCGTAGGCGCAGACCGACGGGCCGCAATGATAGATATCCGCCGGGCCGAAACCCATCGCGAGGGTCACGTGGTCGACGCCCGGGCGGTCCTCCAGCTCGGGCAGGCGGCCGTAGAGGCTCTGGGCCGGCTCGGAGAGCGTGCATCCGCCGAGAACCGGAATCAGGAAGGGAAATTGTCGGAACGCCTTGTGGTTCGCGACGTCCCCACGCAGCAGGCGGTCGAGCTCGCCCGCCGCGCGCGCCCCGGTATCGGCAAAATCGATGTGGGGGTAGCTGCGATAGGCGACCAAACAGTCCGCTAATTCAATCATTTCCGGGGTGATATTCGCGTGAAGATCGAGGCTGGCCACGATGGGCACCTCGGGCCCGACCCGGGCGCGCACCCGGGACAGCACCGCGCCCTCGCCGTCCTCCAGATGCTCGGTCACCATGGCGCCGTGAAGGTCGAGGTAGACCGCGTCGACCGGCCCGAGCGCCGCCAGCCGGGCCATCATGTCGCCAATCAGGCGCTCGAAGGCGTCCTCGGTAACTTGGGCCGAGGGCGTGGCCGAGGACCAGGCGAGCGGCAGCAGCTCGTGGCCCTGACCTTGCGCCGCCTCGATGAAGCCGGCGATCGGCAGGTTGATGCCCGCGACCGCCGCGAAGATCTCCGCGCCCGTGGTCAGGCCCGGCCAACCGTCCGGCTGTTCGAAATCGGCATAGGTCGCCGGCGAAGGCGCAAAGGTGTTGGTCTCGTGCTGGATGCCGCCGAAGGCGATGCGTGGCATGAAATATGGTTCCTGTGTCAGTCGATCGCGATGGTCCGCGGCGCCGCTCTTGAACGCCGTATCGCCACCACGCCGTGGCTGGTGATGGCGAGGAAGATCACGGTCCCGCCGGCCAGCGTCAAGGCGCTCGGCACCTCGCCGACGCCGAGCCAGACCCAGATCGGCGCCAGCACCAGGGAAGCGCGGCCAATTAGCGCCACTTCGGCGGCCGGCACGTGGCGGATCGCGACGGTCAACAGAATGTACTGGAAGCCGAGCTGCACTACGCCGAGCGTGGCCGCGAGGCCGAAGTCGCGGCCGCTCACCGCCAGGCCCGCCGGCGCGGCCAGGGCGGCGACTGCGGCGGCCAGCAGGCCGGCCAGGCAGACCGCCGGGATCATGTCGACCGACCGGCCCTTGCGCATGGCGACCAGCGCCGCCGAGTAGCACAGGCAGGCGCCCAGCGCGAGCAGGTTGCCAAGCACCGTGCCGCTGACCAGGCCGTCGCCGACCAGCAGTCCGATACCGGCGACCGAGGCCGCAATCGCCACGAAGGTGCTCGGCGCCAGCGCCTCGCGCAGGACGACCCAGGCGAAGACCGCCGCGAACAGCGGCGACAGGCCGACCGTGAACACCACGTTGGCGACGGTGGTCTCCAACAGCGCGAAGATGAACAGCGAGAAGGCGCCGGCCAGGCAGACCGCGGCGATCAGCCCGCTCCGTCCGACCGCCCGGAACGCCGCGCCCGCCCCGGCCCCGTAGCGCCAGGCGATGTACGGCACCAGCGTCACCACCAGCGCGCCGGAGCGGTAGAACAGCACCTGCCAGCCGTCCGCCGCCTCGATAAGGCGCAGCACGACGCCGGCGATCGAGGTGAACAAGGTCGAGGCGAACATGATGCCCAAGCCGAGCCGGTAGGCGGCGGCCTCCGCCTGCCCGGCCGTCATGTGGTTCAAATATCCGCGTAGATGTGGGTCTCGGATTTGCCGCCGGGGTGGGTGACGGCGCCCTTGTTGGCGGGTCCGACGGTCTGGGCGTAGCGCCACAGCGCGCCCGATTGGAAGTCGTTGCGGGGCGCGGTCCAATTTTTGCGCCGCGCCTCAAGGGTCGCGTCGTCGACCTCGAGGTCGAGCACGCCGTCGATGCCGTCGATGATGATGACGTCGCCCTCTTCGACCAGCGCGATCGGCCCGCCGAGCGCGGCCTCGGGTCCGATGTGGCCGACGCAGAGCCCGCGCGTGCCGCCGGAGAAGCGGCCGTCGGTGATCAGCGAGACGCCGCCCAGGCCGAAGCCATGCAGCGCCGCGGTGGTCGAGAGCATTTCGCGCATGCCCGGGCCGCCGCGCGGACCTTCGTAACGAATCACGATGCAGTCGCCCTCCGAGATCTTGCCGCCGACCACGGCCTCGAAGGCGTCCTCCTCGCGGTCGAAGACCCGCGCTGGACCGCGAAAGCGCTGCCGTTCCTCGGACATGTGGGCGACCTTGACGATGGCCCCCTCGGGCGCCAGCCGGCCGCGCAGGCCGACCACCCCGCCGGTCGGCGACAGCGGCGCCGCCACGCGCCGCACCACGTCCTGGCCCTCGGGAAAGCTCACCACGGCGTGGTTCTCGGCCAGGGTCTTGCCGGTCACGGTGATGCAATCGCCATGCAGCAACCCGGCGTCCAACAGCTCCTTAATCACCACCTGGACGCCACCGACGTCGTAGAGGTCCTTGGCGACGTATTTGCCGTTGGGCTTGAGATCGGCGATCAGCGGCGTGCGCTTGAA
>CAXMQD010000626.1:0-4756 GCA_964194965.1 uncultured Acidimicrobiia bacterium
TCGGTCATCCGCCCGGCGTCTTTTTGCGGTGTCGTTGGATTCAAGCCGACCCACGGGCTGATCCCCCGGACCGGGATACTGGCGCAGTCCCGCTGGCTGGATACGGTGGGCGTCTTTGCCCGCTCCATCGAAGATGCCGCCATGTTCGCCGAAACCCTTATCGCCCATGATACCGGTGACCCCGATACCACGCCCCGGGCCCGACCCCCACTTTCCGAAATCGCCGCCGAGGAGCCACCCATGACGCCGATCCTGGCTTTTGCCAAGACTGCGGTGTGGGACCAGGCCGACAAGGAAACCCAGGACGCATTCGATGAGCTGGTGGTGTTTCTGAGCGAAGAATGCGAAGAGCTGCACCTACCCGAGCCATTCGAGCGCGCCGTCGATCTGCACGGAACGATCATGAAAGCGGATCTGGCCAAAAGCTTCGCCCGCTATTACGAACGCGGCCAGGACAAGCTGACCGATATCCTGAAAGGCATGATCGAGGACGGGCAAAAGATTACTGCGGTGGATTACAACAAAGCCGTGGATGGGCGTGAACTCCTGAATGACGGGCTCGGCGGCGTGTTCGACCGCTTTGACGCGATCATCACCCCGGCGACGGTCGGCGAGGCGCCGGCTGGACTGGGCTCCACCGGTCGCCCCACCTTCAATTCCCTTTGGACCTATTGCGGCACCCCGGCGATAACCCTGCCGCTGATGCAAGGGCCGAATGGCTTGCCGTTGGGCGCGCAACTGGTCGGCCGCCGTGGCGACGACGCGCGATTGCTCAGGACCGCGCGTTGGCTGACGGCCCGCGTCGCGGCCGAGGTGGACTGAAGCCAGGCCGCGACCGGGTCCCGAATCCAGGGCCCATGACTTCTGATCCCAGACTCCTGACTCCTGACTCCTGACCGCTGCCCGCGGTGCGGTGTGCCCTCTCACCTGGGCGCAGTCGGTAGTGCCGCCGCAATGCGGTGGAACGCTTCCGTTCTGCCGGTCCCGAGTGCGGCCTTGTCCGGGCCGGCGCTGGCCGAAGAGATGATGATTGCCGAAGCGATGCCTTCCATCTTTCGCTAATGCTACGCTTGCAAAAATCATATCGTAGAGAAATTTTTACGTTATTCAAATATAACGACAGCGAATAATAAATAACGTCACGCCAATTAACAATTAACCAATTATTTTAATCTGGTAGTCATCAATAATTATCCACGATAATTATATTGTATGCATAATTACTATTTAAGAATTAAATCTAAATTCTCTTTTATTTATGTATTTTCACATTATCGAAAGGGTCCGGGTTTAATATTGAGATCAGCCGCTTTTAGGCGGCGCTCGTCTCGCCGGGTTTCGGTGAGGGAGTTCAGGATCCGGTCCGTCCCCAAGAACCGGTAGAACGTAAGTCGCTTCAGGTAGGAGTGGTCGCCCGTGCCTCGGTCGGTTGACATTGAGAACGATCTCGTGGAATTGAGACGCCTGCGCGCCGCCGTCGAGGCGTCGGGCGATCTCGCCTACGATTGGGATCTCGCGACAGACAAGGTCGATTGGATCGGCCGCGCGGCCGATATCTTCGGCACCGGCGCTACCGCCGCGCCGCGGACCGGCGATCGCTATAGCGGCCGCATCAATCCGGAGGATCTTCCGTTGCGCTTGCACGCGCTCTCGGAGCATTTCGCGGGCGCGTCAGCCTACGACTGCGAATTCCGGATCCGGAGCGAGGACGGTAAGTTCCAATGGGTGCACGATCGCGGCTCGGCGCATCTGGCGGCCAATGGGACGCCCCTGCGCATGTCGGGATCGCTGCGCCTGATCACCGAACGCAAGCAGGAAGAGGCGCAGCTCGAACGGCAGGCGAACTACGACGAGTTGACCGGGCATTTCAACAAGCTGCGCCTGCGCGAGGCTCTGGACTACGCCCTGGCCTACAGTCAACGCTACGGCCAGCCGGGCGCCTTCCTGGCGATCGGAATCGACCAGCTCGACAAGATCAACACCGCCTTTGGATGCGAAATCGGAGACCGGGTCCTGGTCGAGGTCGCCCAGCGCCTGGATCAGGGCTTACGCACGACTGACGTGATCGGGCGTTTGGGCAGCGACTGTTTCGGCGTGGTCCTGGGCTGCTGCTCGAACGAGGACGCGGTGATGATCTCCGAACGGATCATCCAATGGGTCCGTCAAACCGCGATCGACGCCAACGGCACTCGCATCCACGTCACCGTGTCGGTCGGCGTGGTCTTCTATCCCGAACAGTCCAAGACCTGCTTCGATGTCATCACCAAGGCGGAGGGCGCCCTGCTCAAGGCCAAGTCGGCCGGACGCGATTGTGTCGAGGCCTATCGTATGTCGGAGGAACAGCGCCGCAGCTATCGCGCCAACATGGAACTGGGCGAGCAGGTGACCGAGGCGATCAAGGACGAAAGGCTGGTCTTCGCCTATCAGCCGATCGTCGATGCCGTGAGCCACGAGGTTCGCTATCACGAGTGCCTGTTGCGCATGTACTCGCCCGACGGCGAACTCATTCCCGCCGCCCAGTTCGTGCCCGTGGTCGAGCGCCTGGGATTAATGCGCGCGCTCGATCGGCGTGCCCTCGATTTGACGCTGCGCGATCTGGCGGCCAATCCCGACGTCACGCTCGCCTTCAACATTTCCGGCGTCACCGCCGCCGACCGCGGTTGGCTGCGCACCCTGATCGCGCGCCTCAAGGACCGCCCCGAATTTGCCAGCCGGCTGATCGTCGAGATTACCGAGACCGCGGCGTTGCACGATCTCGAGGATTCGGCCCGCTTCGTCTCGATTATTCGCGACCTCGGCTGCCGGGTCGCGGTCGACGACTTCGGCGCCGGCTATACGACCTTCCGCCACCTCAAGGCGCTGCCGGTGGACGTGGTCAAGATCGACGGCTCCTTCGTTCGCAATCTTGCGGACAACAAGGAGAACCAACTGTTCATCCGTAACCTGCTCAGCCTGGCCCGGGCCTTTAATCTGGTCACTATCGCCGAGTGCGTGGAGAATTTGGAAGACGCGGAGATCCTAGCGAGCGAAGGGGTCGATCTGCTGCAGGGATACTATTTCGGAAAACCCGATGTCGCGCCGGCCTGGCGCGCCGCGCGGCCGGTTCCAGCACTGGGAATCGACCGCCGCCGCGCGGAAGGTGTGCCGCCCACCGGCCGCGAACGCCGCCGCGCCGCCCGCTAGCCGAAGATATTTTCGATTTCGCTGGCACCGGCGAGAACGCCGGTCAGTCTTTCGGGCTTCCCTTGCTGAAGGCGTCGAGCTGCTTCTGCAGTATGTCGACCTGCGCCTTGAGTTTTTCGAGCGAGTCCGCCTCCTCGGAAGTCGGGGCGTTGTTGTCCGCCTGGCCGGCGCCCGAATCCGTGCCGCCGCGCGCGTTCACGTCGGGTCCGGCGTCGAAGGGTGTGAACATCTTCATCGCGTTCTCGAACATCGCCATGTTTTGGCGGCTCATCTCTTCCAAGTTGCCGAACGGGAACATGCCGCCAAAGGTCTCCTGCATGGATTGACGCATGCGTTCCTGGTTGCCGGCGAAGGCCTCCATCATCTGGTCGAGATATTCCGGCACCATCCACTGCATGGAGTCGCCGTAGAGCCCGATCAGTTGGCGCAGGAACTTGATCGGCAGCAAGTTCTGGCCCTTGGCCTCCTCCTCGACGATGATCTGGGTTAGCACCGTGCGCGTGATGTCGTCGCCGGTCTTGGCGTCGTAGACCACGAAATCGATCCCCTCCTGCACCATCTGGCACAGATGGTCGAGGGTCACGTAGCTGCTGGTCGCGGTGTTGTAGAGCCGCCGGTTGGCGTACTTCTTGATGGTGACCAGGCCGTCGTCGTTGGATTTTTTGGCCGCCAATGTTCGCGCCTTCCCCGGGGCCGGTCGCCGGGTTGTGGGCCCGGCCCGGAACGGTTCCGATTATTGTGCACTGCGTAGGCCCATATTGCTGCGTTGCGGCAAGGCCTGTCAACGTCTCGTCGGCGCGTGGCACGCGCACGCCTTCTCGCACTGTGGGCGATTTCGCCCGGATCGAACTTGCCCTATACTCGGCCGTGATGGCGGAACGGGCGGATATCGATGAACTGGCACGGCGGTACCTGGATCTATGGCAGGACCAGATGACGGCCTTGGCCGGCGACCGGGAATTCGCCGAGTCCCTGCAAAAGCTCATGACCGCCATGGGCACCGCCGGGGATGCCGGCGCGACCGCGGCACCGGAGTTCCAACGCGCCTGGATGGGCGTGATGACCGGCCAGCAACCTGGCCAGCAACGTGGCCAACCAACGAAAGCCACGGCCGATGACGGAACCCCAGGGCGCGCGCCAGGGGCCCCGGCCGCTGCCACTACACCTGATGGTGGCAGCGCTGACCTGGACCAGCTCGCGCGCCGCCTTGCCGCTCTTGAGGAGCGGATCGCCGCCCTGGAGGCCGGAGCTAAGCCAAGCCGGGGCGGCGCTCCAGGCAAGTCTCGAAAACCACGATCCTGAGGCCTTCCAGGCCGCGGTCGAGCGCCAGTTGAGCGCGCGCATGGCGGCGCTGGCGGATGGCATCCTGCGCTACCGCCGGCACCCCTATCGGCGCGACCTGCCCGAACCGCCCGCGCTGTGGCGCGATGGCACGACCCGGCTGCTCGACTATGGTGCGCCGGCCAGCCGCGCCGCGCCGCCGGTGCTGGTGGTGCCCTCGCTGATCAATCGCGGCTATATCCTCGATCTCTCGGCGGATTGCAGCCTGCTGCGCTGGCTCGCCGGGCGGGGC
>CAXMQD010000627.1:0-2040 GCA_964194965.1 uncultured Acidimicrobiia bacterium
GGATTGGCCGAGGGCCTTGCGGTGGCGCGGGTAGTCGCCGTCGATGGGGCCGGGCCAGAACGGCTTGCGGTCGCGGCCACGGGCCTTGCCGAGCGCGGCCTGGACCACGGCGACGTCCGAGAGACCCGGAACCGGCCGCCGCCCCCCGTGCCGCCGACCACGCCGATGCCGGTCACCTTGAAAAAGAGGTTGTGCGCCTCGTAGAGATCGCGCTGCAAGTCGGCGAGCGCCGTGCGCTCGAAATCGGGCAGCGGCGCGGTGGCTTCGGTCTTTGCGGCGGCCTCGGCGGCCGGCGCCGGCGCCGCGGTCAAGCGGCGGCGCACCAGCACCGTGCCCGGCACGCCCGACATGCGCCGGTGGCCGGCCGGCAGGGCGTTTTCCAGCCGGTCCACGTCACTGCCCATTCGGTTGATCTTGCCCGAGGGGCGCAGGCGCTGGGCCTGTTGAAATACCGCGATCGACTGGCCGAGGGCCTTGCGGTGGCGCGGATAGTCGCCGTCGATGGGGCCGGGCCAGAACGGCTTGCGGTCGCGGCCCCGGGCCTTGCCGAGCGCGGCCTGGACCACGGCCACGTCGTGGCGCTGGTTCTCGGCGCCCTGGCCGACCGAGCCATCCAATTTGGGCATGAAACTCTCCCCACGTTTGCAATCTAAGGGACATGAGGCGAGGTTATATGGGAACAAAATCTTTGTCAACGGAGCTTCCGTTGGAAAACGTCACTCTTTTCAGGCGTAGGGCCGGGGGATCATTCCTAGTGTCGCCTTTTGGCACCCCCCTGAAAGGCGCGAATCCCTGGCAGTAGCGGGACTGCCCGCGTTCGTGGGCGCGACACGGCGGTGCACGCGGTACGGGTTTTTCTTTATCGATTCAAGCGCTTAATGCGGGCGCCTTGTTAGGACATATAACGCGCGATGGCGGCGGCCAGGGCGGCCGGGTCGATGACCGGCGGGAACAGGCTCAGGAATTTGCCGTCCGGGCCCATCAAGTAAATAAATGTGCCGTGTTCGAACAGCGCTCCGCCCGCAAGGTCCCGCCCGGTCGCCTTGGCGCCGACCTGGTAGGCGCGGCGCGCGGCGGCGAGCTGTTCGGGGGTGCCGGTCAGGCCGATCAGGCGCCGGTGGATTTTTGCCAGTGCCGGGCCGAGGCTGGCGACGGTGTCGCGTTCGGGATCGACGGTGATCAGCACCGGCAGCACCGCGCCCTGTTTCGCGCCGAGCAGATCGAAGGCCTCGGTCAGGGTCCGCAGGCCGATCGGGCAGACGCCCGGGCAGTTGGCGTAACCGAAGAACAGCAGCAGGAAGCGGCCGCGGAAGTCGCGATCGGTGACCGCGTTGCCCTTATGGTCCACGAGCGCGAAGCGGCCGCCGATGTCGAGTGGGAGGGGTGCGGAGAGGGGCTCGGCCGGGGACGCGGCGGGCGGCGCCGAGGGGGCGGATGGCGGCGCGGCCTCGGTTGCCGCGGCGGGGGGCTCGGCGGGGGCGGCCGGCAGAACGTTGCGCTTGTCGTGGGACTGGTGCGCCAATACGCCACCGCTCCAGACCATCAGGACCGTCGCGAAGAGACCGATCGAAACCAGACGAACCACGGCCGCGCCCCTACTGCGAGTCCAGGTAGGTCTGGTCGGCTTCCAGACCCAGGCCGAGCTTGCCGTCGCGCGCGATCAGGTCCTTGACCCGGGGGTCGTTCTCGAACCAGCGCTTGGCCTTGGCCGACTTGGGACCGACGCCGTTCTCGGCCGCCCACTTGGGCAGGAAGCGGTTGGCGCGCTGCCACTTGCCGCCGCTTGCCGGCTTGACGAACTGCAACGCGAGGAAGCTGTGGCCCCGGTTGGTCACCATGAGCCCGTCGGCGACCACCCGCTGGGCGCAGAAGCCGATCAGCTCGGCGGCACCGCCGGCAAAGATCACCTGGTTCTTGAGCGGCAGCACCAGCGTGCCGTCGTCCTTGAGCAGGCCGAGCTGGCGCTGGCCGGCGCCGCAGTCGGCCGGGCAGTCGCCGGTCAGCTCGCACAGCAGGTCGACCACCGTGGCCTCGAAGCGG
>CAXMQD010000628.1:0-4174 GCA_964194965.1 uncultured Acidimicrobiia bacterium
GGGCCCGCCTCTGGGCCCGCCTCTGGGCCCCTGGTGGACGTCGCCTGGGTCAAGGCGAACCTCGGCACGCCGGGCCTGGTGTTTCTGGACCTACGCGGCCCGCTCGGCGGCGCGTCCAGGGCCCATTACCTGCAGGCGCACATCCCCGGCGCGATTTACTCCGACTACTTGAGGGACGGCTGGCGCATCACGGACAAAAATGGCATTGCCGGCATGCTGCCACCGGCCGGGCACCTGGAGAAGTTGATCGGCGGCCTGGGCATCGGCAACCGATCCCACGTGGTCGTGGTGGTGAACGGGACCAGCGCGCTGGCCATGGGCACGGCCACAAGAATCTACTGGACCTTCAAGGTGCTGGGCCACGACGCGGTTTCGGTGCTCGACGGCGGCATGGCCGCTTACCTGCGCGCGCGCGACAAAGACAATAAGCCGGTCAATCCTCTCGAATCCGGCGCGGTCACGCGGCCACCCACCACCTTCCGAGCCGCCCCGCGCGCGGACCTTCTGGCCTCCAAGGAACACGTGAAACAGGCGCTTGGCGCCGGCGTCACCTTGGTCGACAACCGCCCCAACAATCAGTACCTGGGGGTCAACAAGCACGGCCTGGCCAAGCGCCATGGCACCCTGCCCGGCGCCAAGAACCTGCCCGAGAACTGGATCACGGTGAACGGCGGCGGAACCTTCCGGGACAGCGCCACGCTCGCGAAGCTCTATGCCGCGGCAGGAGTGCCGACCAGCGGTGCGCAGATCAACTTTTGCAACACCGGCCACTGGGCGTCGCTCGGTTGGTTTGTCTCCCACGAGCTGCTGGGCAATAGCGAGGCCCGCTTGTACGACGGCTCCATGGTCGAGTGGTCGGCCGACGCCTCAACGCCAGTAGAACGGCGTGTCCGGCTAGACTAGTGAATAGGGTCCAACAAATGGGCCAGAGTCCGATAACAGAGGGCCGTTCACAATGACCGTCGCCGACACGATCCCGGCCAGGACCGGAGACGACGCACCGCCCGTTGCCCCGGATTGGCGCGTTGCGGGCCTGGCGTTGGCGCTGCTGCTCGGCGGCGCCGCCTACGTGGCCAGTGCGGCTTCCGGCCGCCACGCCGCGCTCTACCTCCTGGGCGCCGCGCTTGGCTTGGTACTTTACCACGCCGCCTTCGGCTTCGCTTCGGGCTGGCGCGCCTTCGTCGCCGAGGGCCGGGGCGCCAACTTTCGCGCCCAGATGTTGATGCTGGCGCTGGCGAGTGCGATTTTTCTGCCGGTGCTGGACAACGGCAGCCTGTTCGGACGCGACGTCGGCGGCGCGGTCGCCCCGGCCGGGGTCTCGGTGCTGGTCGGCGCCTTCCTGTTCGGCATCGGCATGCAACTGGGCGGCGGTTGCGCCTCCGGCACGCTCTATGCCTTGGGCGGCGGCTCGGGGCGCATGGTCGTGACCCTGATTTTCTTCATGGCAGGTTCCCTGCTGGGCACCGCCAGCTTGCCTTGGTGGTTGAGCGAGACGCCCAAGTTGGGCGCGATCTCGCTGCTCGAGGAATGGGGTCTGGCGGGCGCGCTGAGCGCGCAACTGGGCGCCTTTGCCCTGATCGCACTGGCGACCGTGGCGATCGAGCGGCGCCGTTACGGGGGCCTCGACCATGGTCACCGGCGGCCGCGCGAGGCGGGCCGCGGGGGCTGGCACCGCCTGCTGCAAGGGCCTTGGCCACTGCTCTGGGGCGCGGTGCTGCTGGCGCTGCTCAACGTGGCGACCCTGGCCCTTGCCGGGCACCCCTGGACCATCTCCTTTGGCTATACGCTGTGGGGCGCCAAGGCCGCATCGGCGCTCGGCGTCGACGTGGCGAGCTGGGAGTTTTGGACCTGGGCTTATCCGAAACAGGCACTGGCCGACGGCGTTCTGGATCAATCGACATCGGTAATGAACCTGGGAATCATTGCCGGCGCTTTTCTGGCCGCCGGGCTCGCCGGTAGCTTCGGGCCGGTCCGGAACCTGTCCTGGCGCGGCGCGTTGGCGGCGGCGCTCGGCGGCCTGCTCATGGGCTACGGCGCGCGCCTCGCGTTTGGCTGTAACATCGGCGCCTACTTCAGCGGGATTGCCTCGGGTAGTCTGCACGGCTGGCTCTGGCTGGTCGCGGCATTGCTCGGCACCTACGCCGGGCTCGCATTTCGGCCGGCTTTCGGCCTCGCGAGCGATCTGGGCAAGGTTCGGAGTTGAGCGGAGTCACGGGGCCGCAGAGGGTATAAAGGGTTCCTTAACGGCTTTCCAACACCTTGTCGGCAGCGGCTTGCGCGGCGGCCGCGACTTGCGTTATACCCAATTGAGATCGTTCGGTTCCTAGCGCAAATTGACCGAAATCCGGGATTGTCTGCGCTTTACCGAAGTGGCGGTCCAAGTGACCGGCGCGGCGAGATTCAATAGAGGGGATTCGGGGACATGATTGCCAAGGGCACGATTATCGGCGCGGCGTTGGCTCTAGCGCTTTCCGCGCCAGCAACGGCCGGCGCAATTTTCGACGACAACAGCGGCATCGGGTTGGACACCTCCGGCATCGCGTACATGAATGCCCTTTACGGGGGCTATGAAGCGCTGTCGCAGGACCGCGGCGATGCCTACGACTGGATCGACGCCGAGCATTTCAACCACAAGGCCCGCAGGGCGGCGCGGCGGTCTTCGACCATGCCCGACGCGATCATGGATCGGAAATTGCTCGACGACGACATTCCGGGCCTCAGCGCGGCATTGGCCCGGATTCGCGATGCCTACGATCGCGGCGGCCGCGCCATCGCCCCCGAACTCTCGGCCACGGTCCAAGTTAGTTACGACTGTTGGATCGAGGCCGCCGAAGGGCGCAACCCGGATACCGGCTGGGCGAGCGAGTCGGCCGCGCGCCAGGACGACATTGACCGTTGCCGGGGCGCGTTCGAGGCGGCGATGTCCAAGCTCGAGGCGCTGGCGAACTACCGCCTGACCGAGTTCCGCAAACCGCCCCACGGCATGGCCGCGCCCGCCGCCCCGCAGGTCGCCGCGGCGCCGGAGACCTTCATTGTCTACTTCGGCTGGGATAGCGCTGCCGTCGATCGTTCGGGCGACAGGGTTATCGATGAAGCCGTGACCGCGGCTAACAGCCTGGGCATCGCGGACTTCTCGATCACCGGGCATGCGGACCGCTCGGGTTCGGATGATTACAATCTCAACCTCTCCCTGCGCCGCGCCGACAACGTTAAAGCGGCCCTGGTCGCGCGCGGCGTCGACGAAGCCGGCATCAGCGTTGCCGGCCGCGGCGAGGCCGAGCCGGCGATAGTCACCGACGACGGCGTGCGCGAACCGGCAAACCGCCGAGTCGAGATTATTCTGCTCTAATACGAGTTCCGCTCGAACGGGCTCATCGGCCCGCATCCCCATCCGGCCTGCTCCTAAGGAATTACCGCGGCAGGCTGGGATGAGGGGTGGCGCGATTCCACTTGAGTGGAATCAGCCCCAAATTTGCCGGTAGATCCCGCAGCATCGCCGAAATCGGCGCCGCCCCCGTGGCGGCGCCGATTTCATTTCGGGCCGATTTCCAAGGCGCGCCCCGCTAATTCGACGTTAACCATTGCCGACCGTGCAAGGCGGCACGGAATAGCGGAGAGGTGGCGTGCCGGCAGCGGCGACTATACTGAGGGTTTGTCGACTCGATCCAAGTGCAGACCCATTTTTTGTCTAATATTAACTATTAATACCTTCATATAAGTAAATTATCTCTAATTTATTAACCTAAATACACCGGAATTTAACAAATATCAAGAAAACTCATAAATAATACCATGGATAATACAACGACTTTTATTGAAATTATTCGCGATTTCTATCAATATGCTGGCAGCGGAATATTAACCAAATGGGCACCGCGGCCGCGCCGGGACAAGATGACGCGACCGTGGTGGTGCCGTCCAGGAGGACATGTAGAATGACCGAGGATCTCACCCGGAACGACACCGAGGGCGCGGACGGCCAGTTGGCCGACGGCGGATCGGGCGGCGAAAGCCAGGGCTTTACCGGCGCCGAGGGCTTCGAGCAGTTGGCCGAGGGCTCCGAGCAGTTGGTCGGCCGGCCGGCGCCGGGCGATTCCGTGGAGATCTCGGCCGAGCCGGGCCAGACCTACGTGCTCGACTTCGATCCCTCCCAGGCGCGCGCCTTGGTCGAGGG
>CAXMQD010000629.1:0-1620 GCA_964194965.1 uncultured Acidimicrobiia bacterium
CGTCCGCTTCTCCTTGGCGGCATATATGTCGTGCGCGGATTGACGTTCATCCTTCTCGTGAACGTCGGGGCGGACCTCGAAACCCTATTTCTTTTCGCCATTCTCTTCGGCCTGGTGGACTACTCCACGGTTCCGGTGACCGCGAGCCTCGTCGCCAGTCACATCGGCCTCCGGGTGATGGGCCTGGCGTTCGGGCTGATCTCCGCGGGTCACCAGATCGGTGGCGCCCTGGGCGCATATTTCGGAGGGTTCCTGTTCGACATCTACGCGCGCTACGATTGGGTCTGGTGGTCGTCGCTCTGGCTGGCAGTCCTCGCTGGCGGTCTGGTGTTTCTCTTGAGGAACACGCCACGAATGGCGGTCATCGCGGACTAGAGATCGGGCCTAGTGCACTGACTCATTCGGAAGGTACAGGGATTCGATTGATCTTTGCGAGGATGGTGTTGGCGGGTTTGGTCCAGACGAAGGGCTTGGGGTCATGGTTGTGCTCGCGGATGTAGCGGTTGATGGCGGCCTGGAGATCGGCGATTGAATGGAAGACGCCGCGTTTGAGGCGCCTGCGGGTCAGGACGGAGAAGAAGTTCTCGACGGCGTTGAGCCAGGAGGCGGAGGTTGGCGTGAAGTGGAACACCAAGCGCGGGTGGCGAGCCAGCCAGGCGCGCACCTTGGGATGCTTGTGTGTGGCGTAGTTGTCGGCGATGGCGTGGATCACCTTGCCGGCCGGCACGGCCCGTTCGATCGCATTGAGGAAGCGGATGAACTCCTGATGGGTGTGCTTCTGCATGCAGCGGCCCAGCACTGTGCCTTCGAGGACGTTGAGGGCGGCGAAGAGCGTGGTGGTGCCGTTGCGCTTGTAATCGTGCGTCATGGTTCCGCACTTGCCGGGCTTCAAGGGCAGACCGGGCTGGGTGCGGTCGAGTGCCTGGATTTGCGACTTCTCGTCGATCGACAGCACCACGGCATGGGCCGGCGGATGCATGTAGAGACCGACGATGTCCTCGACCTTTTGTGCGAGAGCAGGGTCGTTGGAGCGCTTGAAGGTGCGAACGCGGTGCGGCTGCAGGCGGTGGGCCTCCCAGATGCGCTGCACCGCGCGCAAGGAGATGCCGACCGCCTTGGCCATGGCGCGGCCGGTCCAATGGGTGGCCTCGCCGGGCGGCTCGGTGCAGGTGAGCGCCAGCACCTTGGCCACGGTCGCCGCCGGCAACGGCGGCTTGCCGGGTGGGCGCGTCTTGTCGCGCAGCAGACCATCCACGCCCTCCTCGGCAAAGCGCCGCTGCCAGCGCCAGACCGCCGGCCGGCTCACACCGGCCCGGCGCGCCACCTCGAGAACGGGCAGTCGCTCCGCCGAAAAGAGGACAATCCACGCCCGCTGGACGTGCTTCAGCGGCCGGCTCCGATCGCCGACAACCGCGGCCAGTCGCGCACGCTCCTCGGCTCCGACGATCACGCAAACATCCTGGGCCATAGACGCAGATTCGCATGGCGAAGAGCCTTTGTGAATCCTACGTTTGTGTCAGTGCACTAGGCCCAAGGGTCGACATCACGGGTGTCAAGCTGCCGGGTTTTGATCTGAAGAAAAGCCCCGCCGGAGCGGGGCCGAGGAGTCATTGTCGCATC
>CAXMQD010000630.1:0-3301 GCA_964194965.1 uncultured Acidimicrobiia bacterium
GAAACCGAACAGCCAGAACACGGCGGAGGCAAGGCAGAAATCGGCGAAGTTCTTGGCCGCGACGTTGATGCTGTTCTTGGAGCGAACGAGGCCACTTTCCAGGCACGAGAATCCCGCCTGCATTAGCATGACCAGGGCCGCACACACGAGAATCCAAGCAACGTCGAGAAATTCGTTGGTCGTCGACATAACCCGCGATACCCCCCCCCTCGATTGGCCTACTCCATGATTGGCACAGTTTCTATGCTATTCTAACTCGATTTTTCCGGCGCTTGTGACTAAATGCGCGTCCTTTTGCGTGTAAAAGGATTCCCTTGTTCAGCAGCGCGTCGCGGAGTTCGACGGTGATGCTCTCGTTGTAGCCATCCTCCCAGGGACTGCCGAGATCGATGAAAAGCGCTTGTACGCCGATCCTGGAGAACAATTACCACACTGCGTTCGCCGTAAGCTCGGGACCGATGTCTGGGCGAATATGGCCCGACGGCTCGCAATCGGCGAACAGACCGGCTAGATAGCTGCCAGACATCATCAGATGCCGAGCGTCATGTGGCCGATTGGCAGCCTAACCCGGCGGAGTGTGGCGCGGGCAGGAAAGCTCAGGGAATTAGGGCTATGCCGCCTAATGGGATGGACCGGCCGTTTGCAAAGCGTCGGCCGAACGACCGCTTTCTGATCCGGAACCGGCCATTGCGGTTAGCCCCAACGAACGACCGATTTTGGCCGATTTCAGCCGTCTACGCGTTTAAGGTCTGAAGTCGACCCACAACGGCCATTCAACCTACCTCCCTCGCAACGGCGACGATCTTCGCCGGCACCGGGTAGCTGTCGAAGTCCGGCGTTGGCGGCAGGCCTTCCACGGTGATCTCGTGCGCCATGTCCTTGCCCAAGGTTCAGGTCTTGTAGTCCGGTTGATCCCGATCGAGCTTACGCAGCAGGGCCGCCCACTCGGTCGTGCCGTCGTAACTGTAGTGCGGCGATTCGTACATTTGGTCCTGGAGGCGCGCGACTTTCTGGGGGTCGATCACGTGCGGCTCATCCTTCATGGACAGGACCTTGACCTGCACCGCGCAAGCCTGGCGCAGGAAATAGACCCGGAAGAAGGCCTCCGCCGCTGATCGACCCAGCACGTAGTAGCCGTGATTGCGCGTGATCATGATGTCCTTGTTGCCCAGGGTCCTCTTGAACTTCTCGCCGTACTCCTCGTCCTCGAAGAATTCAAACTCGATGTAGGTGACGAGATGCATGAGGTAAACGGCCGCCTGCGAGACCGCCTGTAGGCCCTGTTTCGTCGACCCTACGGCCATCACGTCTTCGCAATGCCCGTGGATGAAGAAGTTGACCTCCGGGCGCGTGCCGAAGATCCAATCGGCCAGGTTCTGGGCACCGTCGACGGGTGCGGGCGCACCAGGATCTACGGGTTTGCCGCCCTTGTCCGTCTTGATCAGCGACGACGCCGTGATTTCTTCGTAGAACATGCCGTACTGATGCAGCAGGTATTGGTCCGGGTTGTCCTTGACCCGTGCGCCGACGACTTGGTTGGCGAGGTCGGACATGCCGTAGTGATCAAGAAGCCGGTAAAGGGCGGCTTGCTCGCAACGCGTCTCCCATTCCGCGGGACTGCATGCGGTGGACAGGTGCTGCGGCGCGGGGATGGCGGACATGGCTGCCTCCTGATGTCTGAACTCGCCCCGACACTAGCCCCACTCCACGCCATGGGGTTGCTCAAACCGTGGAAAATATTGTCTGAATCGCGCAATCCGTGCGAGGATGGCCGCCTCATGTCGGACCTGAGCAGACGGATGGAGTCGCCGCTTCCCGTGACGCTGGTCGTCGCACCACGCTTCTCGTTCGTGTCGCTCGCCATCTGCATGGACGGCCTACGCGTGGCCAATCGCGAGAACGTCGTCCCGGCATACGACTGGATTATCGCGAGCGAGACCGGTCGGCCCGTGGCCTCCTCCAGTGGCCCGGCCATCGCTCCCCAGGCCGCCCTGTCCGATCTTGCCGTTTCGCCGGTGACGATTGTCCTCACGGCCTACGAGCCCGAGTCCGCGTGTACCCCCGGTCTCCTGGCGTGGCTCCGGCGGCAGGATCGGCGAGGCGGCATCATCGGGTGCGTCGATACGGCCGCCCTGGTTCTCGGCCGTGCCGGTCTCCTGGCGGGGGAGCGGATCGCCGTGCATCACGAGGTCGTGGCACCCTTTCGAGAGGAAATCGGCGAGGCCGTTCTGCTCGACCGGCGGTTCGCCTTCGAGGGTCGGCGGCTGTCCAGCGCCGGCGGTATCGCGACCATGGAAATGTTGTTGGCGTTTATCGAGAAGACTCGCGGCGCCTCGCTCGCGGCCCGCGTCGCCCATGCCATGAATTTCCACGTGCCGCCCAGCGAGGTCACGGCTGAGCGGGACGCCCTGCCGGGCGGCATATCCAGGATGGACCGCCGGCTCGGCAGGCTTGTGGCGATCATGCAGACACGTCTCGAAGCGCCGCTCGGCGTCGCCGAGATCTGCCGGCGCGCCCATGTCGAGGAATCGACAGCGCGGCGGCTGTTCCGGTCGCACCTGAAGCAGTCGCCCTCCGCCTATTACACCCGCCTGCGCCTCGAGCGGGGGCGGACCCTCTTGCGATACAGCCGCCTTGGGATCGCGGAGATCGCTGCCGCGGTCGGGTTTGCCGATACGCCGTCGTTCTCCCACGCATTCAAGCGCGTCTTCGGCCTGCCGCCCTCGCGCGCTCGCAGGGACTTTGCCGGTCTTTGAACGCTATCTAGGCGAAAGAGACAAACTGGCGGTATCGGGCCCTCTTTATAGCCCCGCTCCTGAAATCCAACCGCCGAACTAAAGGCCGCGGATGTCGCCTTAGGGTCTACGGAAGTAAGATGCGTGTTGGCCCAACGGCCGGTTTCTGATCTGCAAGCGGCCATTGCGAATGGCTCTAACGAACGGCCGTTTTTGGCCGAAGGCTGCCATTCCGTTGTGGCAGTCCAGACGTCAATCGGAGCTTGACAGCCGGGATCCGACTAAAAAAGGGGGCGTCTCGATCGGGGCCGTTGGTACCAACGCCTTCGAGATCGAGATCGCCGGCAGGCGCTTCGCGGCCACCCCTCATTTCCGTGCGCCTTACGACCCTCGTGGCTTGCACCTCGGGTCATAGCGGGCGAACTGATCTGTACCGGCTGAATTCTTTCAGCTCTTTCTGCGTGGCATCCAGTTGCTAATGGACCAGTGATGAAAACGCATTTGCCTGCCGAGAACCCAGACGCCCAACCTATCCCGAGCCGAATTCCCGTAGGCGTCCAATCATA
>CAXMQD010000631.1:0-1979 GCA_964194965.1 uncultured Acidimicrobiia bacterium
TTCTTCACGCCGCGCGAGCTCTTGGAGCTTCAGGCCGGGCTCTACGGCGTGCCGCCGGCCGAGCGGCGCACCGGCGAGATCCTGGAGGTCATGGGCCTGAGCGACAAGGCCGAAGCCTACACCCGCACGCTTTCGGGCGGCATGCGCCGGCGCCTGATGGTCGCCAAAGCCATGGTCCACAATCCGCCGGTCCTGGTGCTCGACGAGCCGACCGCGGGCGTCGATGTGGAACTGCGCCAACAGCTCTGGGCGCACGTGCGCGACCTCAACCAGCGCGGCACCACGGTCTTGCTGACCACCCATTACCTCGAGGAGGCGGAGGAACTCTGCGACCGCATCGCGATCATCAACCACGGCCGGATGATCGCCTGCGACACCACCGAGGCGCTGCTCGGCCGCCTCGACAGCAAGGACCTGACGCTCGATCTGGCCGAGGACCTGGCCGAGATACCGGCCGAGTTGACCGGCTTTCACGTCGAGCTCGCCGGCCCGCGGCGTCTGGTGTTCCACTACCGGCCGAGCGAGAGCCCGGTGCCCGAGGTGCTGCGCGCGGTCGCCCAGGCCGGGCTGTCGGTGATCGACATGACCACCGAGGAAACCAACCTCGAGGATCTGTTTCTGCAGCTAACCCGTGCCGGGCCCGGCGCCACGCCGGAGCGTATCGGCGGCTAGAGGGCGGCTAGGGTATGTTTGGTTTCGCCCGTGGCGGCCTTGTTCCGATTCTCTGTCTGGCACTGCTGGCCGCGGCCTGCGCGCCGCGCCTGGCGCCGCCGGGTCCGGGGCCGACCGCGCCCAGGCTGGCCGCCGGCCACCTGATCGCCGCCGATGGCCTGGAGTTGCCGCTGCGCAGCTGGCTGCCCGAGGACGGTGCGCCGCCGCGTGCGGTGATCCTGGCGCTGCACGGCTTCAACTTCTATTCCGAGTTTTTCGAGGAGCCGGCTAAATTTTGGGCCGCGCGTGGCCTCGCCACCTACGCCTACGATCAGCGTGGTTTCGGTGCCGCGCCCGACCCCGGGCGCTGGGGCGGGACGGCGGCGATGACCGCGGATTTGACCGCCGCCGCGCGCGCCTTGCGCCTCCGCTATCCGGGCACGCCGCTCTATCTGCTCGGCGATTCCATGGGCGGGGCGGTCGTCCTCGCCGCCCTGGGCGGGGACGAGCCGCCGCCCAACGATGGCGTGATCTTGGTCGCGCCGGCGGTCTGGGCGCGCTCGACCCTGCCGCTGTCGTACCGCTTCGGCCTGTGGATTGGCGTCCACACCCTGCCGTGGCTCAAGGTCTCCGGCCGCGGTCTCGATATCCAGGCCTCGGACAACATCGAGATGCTGCGCGAGCTCGGCCGCGACCCCCTGGTCATCAAGGAGACTCGGATCGATGCGATCCACGGCCTGGTCGACCTGATGGATGCCGCCCTCGCCGCCGCGCCTCGTATCGAAACGCCGGCGCTGCTGCTCTACGGCGCCAAGGACGAAGTGGTGCCCGAGGCGCCCTCGCTTCAGCTCTGGCGGGACCTGCCCGAGACCGCGCGCGGTCGCCAGCGCCGGGCGCTTTACCAGGACGGCTGGCACATATTGCTGCGCGATCTGAAGGCCGAGGTGGTGCTGGGCGACATCGCGGCATGGATCGCCGATGCCGAGGCGCCGCTACCGTCCGGCGCCGAGGACCGAACCCTGGCGCGGCTAAATGACGCGGAGGACTAAGCGCCCCCTGTGGGCTCCCCCTGGGCTCCCCCTGGGGCTCCCGGGGCGGTTTACGGCACTACCGTCCTTGCAGTATGGTCGCCCCGGCCCCATTTTCCGGGGTAATCCGCCCAAGGCGCACGTGGACCCGTAGCTCAGCTGGATAGAGTGCTGCCCTCCGAAGGCAGAAGTCACAGGTTCGAATCCTGTCGGGTCCGCCATTATTTCAATGAGTTAAGCGTTTGTTCCATTCGGATTACGCTGCCAGGGCACCCATAGGGCACCCTCGGAAACAATTTC
>CAXMQD010000632.1:0-1996 GCA_964194965.1 uncultured Acidimicrobiia bacterium
TAGGGCGCCATGGCGGTGATGAACAGCGGGCCGGTGAAGGAGATCGCGACCGCGTCGGCCAGCGGCAGGTGGCGCAGGCCCGAGACGAACAGGAACGAGCCGGCGATGACGCAAGCCCCGCGCCAGGCCTGGCCCTTGACGTTGATGACCCGGAGCGCGCGCAGGCCGCCGGCGCGGGTGGCGAGCATCAGAACCCAAGGAATGACGAACATCCCGCGCAGGAACAACAACTGGCCGACCGGATAGCCAAGCGTCAGGGTCTTGATCAGGGCGTCGTTGAGGACCAGCAGAATGACCCCCAGCAGCATGCAGACGACGCCCCGCATTGGCGTGCCGGCAGGCGGGGTCATAGCCGGGATCGGGTCTTGCATTGCAACCTATTCAGCGTCTGGGTCATGAGTTCACGGCGTGGGGGTTGCCCGGGCGAGGGCAGGCATTGACACTATGGGCCATCCCAAGCGCGGACAGCCTTGAGGTTGGTCGATGACGCAGGAAGATGGCGGCAGCATAGAGAAGCGGACAGGATGGGCCAAGCTATGCCCTTATTGTGCGCAAAGTATACGCTTCACGAAGTTCACGAATTGGCAGGGCCCCGTGCCATTTTTCTATTCGTCCAGTGGCAGAGATCTGCTGATGCGCCGGAGCGATCGAGTAAGGGTGGACGATCTTTACAAGTCTACCGAAGATTCTTCCGGTCCCGCGATTCAGGAATTGAAGCATTTATGGCTCGACATTCTAGGTCATGCGCCCGAACCGCCGCACGGCGGAAAGTTCACGCTATGGGCCAATCTCAGATGCCCGCACTGCAACACCGAGTTCCCCTATAATCGCGGCATCAAAGACGATCGGGTACGCATTCACGATCCCGCGGTCGTTGTCGTGGACGGGGTCACGGTCGTCGAAGACAGCGGCAGCTACCGGGTTTCGGTGGAAGTGGGGATAGAGAAGGGGTAGCCGGTCCGCCCATTTGCGGTCCCGCGAAATGTGGCGATTCACGGCCTGACCCCATCCCGTTAGTCTTTCCGCCGCTCTTTCCAGGCCCTTGCGGTTTCCGCCAGCGCCCGGCCTTGCACCCTTGCGATGGCATGTTCGTCCGCGCTCGGCCGTTCGCCGGGGGTGCGCGAGAAGGTGCCGGCGCCGAGGGTATTGCCGCCGCCGTGGCGCTTGGGGTCGGTGACCTCGGGCAGGCGCGGGCCGACGGTGACCAGCGTCACGCCGAAGAACGACAGCGCCATGTAAATGCCCAGGATCGCCGGCTCGTTGGCCAGGCCGTTGCCGCCGCCGGTGAACACGGTGACCGGCTTGCCGAACATTTCCGGGTTGGGCTGGGCCGGCTGGTCGCGCCCGGCGAGCTTGTAGAGGCCGGTGCTGGTATCGAGGAAGTACTTGGCCGCGTAGCTCATGTTGCCCCAATAGACCGTGGTGCCGAAGGCGAAGCCGTCGCAGTCGAGCATGTCGCCGGTCGTGGCCTCGGGCAGATCGGCGAAGGCCTCCTGATTGGCGGGCAGATTGGCCATGGTGACCGGCCCTTGTCCCGGCAACTCCGGGATCCGCTTGAGCGCCGCCGCGCAGCCCGCGAGGCTCTCGACCCCCTCGGCAATGGATTCGGCCAACTTGGCGGTGTGCCCGGTGACGCTGTGGAAGATCACGTTGATGCGGGTCATGGGATTTTCCTTATTACGGATTCGGCCGAGCGCGGGACCGGCCGAGGGCGCGGTCGACACCGAAAGCCTCCGGCATCGCCCATTTCTCCCTGGCTTCCCGCAGTATAGGGTCGGGGCGCGGCGATCCAAGGGGCCCCGGCAAAGGGGCGCCGGCCAAGGGGCGCCAGCCAGAGGGCGCCGGTGCGACAAAAAAAACGGGCGGGGAGGGGCGTTTCATGACTCACGGCATGGTTTGCGCGCCGCAGCCCGAGGCGGTCGAGGCCGGGGCGCTGGCGCTCAAACGCGGCGGCAACGCGGTCGACGCGGCGATCGCCTGCGCGCTGGTGCAGACC
>CAXMQD010000633.1:0-1551 GCA_964194965.1 uncultured Acidimicrobiia bacterium
GGTCTTCGCGACCAAGGCCGACCGGCTGGTTTCCATCGACGAGATCGACGCCGCGGTGCCGGAGCAGGTTCCGCCGGACCTGCGCCGAACCAGCCCGTTCATGACCCATCCGGTCTTCCACCTCTATCACGCCGAGACCGAGATGATGCGCTACCTGCGCTGGCTCCAGGCCAAGGATCTGGCGCTCGACCGCTCGATGATCCCCTTGGGCTCGTGCACCATGAAGCTGAACGCGACCACCGAGATGCTGCCGGTCACCTGGCGCGAGTTCAGCCACATGCATCCCTTCGCGCCGCTCGATCAGACCCAGGGCTACCAACAGCTGTTCGAGGAGCTCGAGGACATGCTGTGCGAGGTGACTGGCTTCGATGCGATCTCGCTACAGCCCAACGCCGGTTCCCAGGGCGAATATGCCGGCCTGCTGGTTATCCGCAGCTATCACGGCGCCCGTGGCGAGGGCGCCCGCGACGTCTGCCTGATCCCGGCCTCCGCTCACGGCACCAACCCGGCGAGCGCCCACATGGCCGGCCTCAAGGTGGTGGTGGTCGCTTGCGACGAGTACGGCAACGTCGACGTCGCCGATCTGGAAGCCAAGGCCACCGAGCACGCGGAGCGCCTGGCCGCGCTGATGATCACCTATCCTTCGACCCACGGCGTGTTCGAGGAATCGATTCGCGACATCTGCCGGATCATCCACGAGCACGGCGGGCAGGTCTACTTGGACGGCGCCAATCTCAACGCGCTGCTTGGCATCTGCCGGCCGGCCGAGATCGGCGCCGACGTCATGCATCTCAACCTGCACAAGACGTTTTCGATTCCCCACGGCGGCGGCGGCCCGGGCATGGGGCCGATCGGCTGCAAGGCGCACCTGGCGCCCTACCTTTCCGACCATCCGGTGATCGAGGGCGTCAATCCCTCGGCCGGACCCGAGGGCACCATCGGACCGGTCTCCTCGGCGCCCTGGGGCTCGTCGAGCATCTTGCCGATCTCTTGGGCCTATATCGCGATGATGGGCGGCCCGGGGCTCAAGCGGGCGACCCAGGTGGCGATCCTGAGCGCCAACTACATCGCCCGGCGCCTGGCGCCCCACTACCCGGTGCTCTACACCGGCAAGAACGGCATGGTTGCCCACGAATGCATCATCGACCTCAGGCCGATCAAGGAGTCCTGCGGGGTGACGGTCGACGATGTCGCCAAGCGCCTGGTCGACTACGGCTTCCACGCGCCGACCATGTCGTTCCCGGTGCCCGATACCCTGATGATCGAGCCGACCGAGAGCGAGGCCAAGCGCGAGCTCGACCGCTTCTGCGACGCCATGATCCGAATCCGCCAGGAGATCGGCGAGATCGAATCCGGCACGGCGGATGCCGAGAACAATCTGCTGCGCAACGCGCCGCACACCCACCGCCTGCTGCTCGAAGGCGACTGGACTCGTCCCTACACCCGGGAGCAGGCCTTCTTCCCGCTGCACACGCTCCGGGAGGATAAGTACTGGCCGCCGGTCGGCCGCGTCGACAACGTCTACGGCGACCGGCACCTGGTGTGCAGCTG
>CAXMQD010000634.1:0-5505 GCA_964194965.1 uncultured Acidimicrobiia bacterium
CATGGCCGAGACTCGCACTCGCCCAGCAAAATGGGAATCCCAAATCGGACTCTTCCGTTAAATTTTATCCACTAGATGCCGGCGGGTGGGAGCCGTCCACTGCATCAAACCCGGACATTCGCCGGCACCTTGGATGTCCAATATTCTGCCGTCGGGGGGCTGCAATGGGGATACAGTTCCCTTGGCGGTTGGACGCTGGTACAATTTCCACGAATTTGGGTGTCATCTGGGGATTTGTAGGATTGATTGACTTGCCCCCACGTGTATCCGCTATAATTTTGTTTATCGCGGGAGGGCCTGAGGCTACTCCCAACGGCTAATAGACGAGCCGCGTCCGAATGGCTTGCGATACCGGCCGGCAAAGGGAGGCTCGCGGCACCGTGTTGGACAACCACCGGCTTCGAAAGTTGAATCGCGCCAATCTCGGAATATTTGCGCTGTTGTTCTTCCTGTTCTGGCTCAATGTTCTTCTCGGAAAGGCCAAAATCAGCTTCGATTGGCAGGTGCCGTTCCTGCTTAGCGATATCGCCGAATTTCTTCTGCTCTTGTTGACCGCTTTGTTTTTCACTCTGGCGGCCACTGGGCGCGAAAGCCTGCTTCGGCGAGAGAGGGATGAGAATTGACCAAACGCGGGTCGGCTCGAGCATCGAACGGTCCCGATCAACCCAGGGAGGATGAGATGACGAATGAATCGAAAGATAAAATCACAATAGAACTGGTCGGCGACGTCGACCGGCGCGAGTTCTTTGGCGCCGTGGCGAAATTCGGCGTGACCACGGCGTTCGTCGCGGCGGCGGCGGGTACGCTCGGCAGCAGCGAGGCGCTCGCCCAAACGGCGCAGGAAGAGAAGGAGCGGCAGAGTGCGGCCACGCACACGATGATCATCGGCACCGCCTACCGCATAGGAACCACCCGCTCCTATCCGATCATGCAGTTGAACCTGAAGGAGAACATCCAGAATCTGACCAACGGCCAAGTCTACGTGAAACTTGGTCCCGCCGGGCAACTGGGCGTCGGCACCAAGCTCGCCGAGAAGGTTCAGTCGGGCACGATTCAGGCGGCGCAGCATTCGCTGTCGAACTTCGCGCCCTTCGCGCCCGCGGTCGATATGATCAACCTGCCCTACTGGTGCGGCGAGAATCAGCGCTTCGTCAACCTGGTGACGTCGGATATCTGGCAAGAGGAAGTGGTTTCCCGGGTCAAAGCCAAGGGCTTCAAGCCGCTGTTCTTCTTCTGCATCGACCCGCGGACGGCGGCCAAGCGGCGAGGCCTCGACGACCAGCCGTTCCGGACTCCCGACGATCTCAGGGGGATCAAATTCCGGGTCCCGGGATCGAAGATTCTGCAGCAGTTCTACCGCCTGCTCGGCGCCAATCCGACGCCGGTTGCCTGGGGCGAGACACCGACCGCGATCAAACAGGGCGTCGCCGATGCCCTCGATCCGGCGGTGGAGGCGCTCTACGCCTTCGGGTTCAAGGACATCCTGTCGTGGGTCACTTTCAACCGCTCGGTCCCGGACAGTCAGGTCTATTCCTGCAACTTGGCTTGGTTCGAAAGCCTACCCAAGGACGTTCAGGAAGGCATCGACTTCGCCAGCGAAGTGACCTTCGCCCAGAACCTGGCGCAGGTTCCGGCATCCCGGGCCTTCGCAATGGCCGAGATGGCCAAGGCCGGGGTCAAGTTCTACGTTCCGACCAAGGGCGAATTGGCGCAGTGGGCCGAGGCCGCCGGCCAGCAGCGCAAGGAATGGGACGAATGGAAGATCCAACTCGGTGGATCGATCAAGAACTTCGACCTGATGTACGAGGCGGCGCAGATACAAGGCCGCTACTACGTTCACGACGTGTAACGTTCTTTCGAGACGGCACCGGCGTACGGTCGCGGGCGGCGCAAGCCGCCCGTTTCCGGCCCGGCCTCCGGCCGGTTTCAGGCGAGAATTATGCGAGAGTTCCTGAGAAATATCGACCGCAACGGTGAGCGATGGCTGTTGCTGGTTTTGTACAGCTTTATTGTGTTGGCCATTTTCATCGAGGTGCTGCGGCGCTTCGTGTTTCTTTATTCCTCGGTCTGGGGAGAGGAGACGGCACGTTACGCTTTCATCTACCTGGTCTGGATCGGCGCCTCGGTCGCGGTCCGTGAGCGCGCCCACATCCGCATCGACGTGATCACCCACTATCTGCCGCCCCGGGGCGCCGCCTTCATCTACTTGTTCGGCGATCTTGTGACCGCGGTTCTGGCGTGCTTGGCGATCTACTGGTCCATGGACCCGGTTCTGGTGTCGCTCAAGTTCGGCAACGTGACCGACGGCCTGAGGATCGTCCGCGCCTGGTTCCTGATCGCGGTGCCGCTCGGCTTTTCCATGATGATGCTGCGCCTGGTCCAATCGATCCTGCGCGACTTGCGGGATATCCGCGACGGCCGACCGGTATTCACCGGCACCAAATTGTTTAATTGATGTATAATCTCTACGTCATCCCCGAAGCATCGACGGAGCTCGGCTGGGACGTCGGCCTGCCGCTGATCCTGGCGCTGGTCCTGTTCGCGCTTGCCGTACCGATCTGGGTGGCGCTCGGTTTCGCCGCCGTCGGGCTTCTGGTGCTGACCGAGGTGCTGCCGCTCACGCTGTTCGGCGAGGCTTTGTTTTCGGGCATCGACACCTTCGCCTTGATCGCCATTCCGCTGTTCATCCTGACTGGCGACGTCCTGGTGCGGTCCGGATTGTCGGGCAAGCTGCTCGACGTCGCCGAGGCGACCATGGGCAGCCTGCGCAGCGGTTTCGGAACCTCGACGGTCCTGGGCTGCGGATTCTTCGCTTGCATCTCCGGCTCCGACGCGGCCGGCGCCGCCGCGGTCGGACGCATCACCTATTCCCGGCTGGTCGAAGTCGGCTATCCGAAGCCCTATGCCTGCGCGCTGGTGGCGTCCGGGTCCTGCACCGGCATCCTGATCCCGCCCTCGATCGCCTATATCATCATCGGTCTGGTCCTGGGCATCTCGGCCTCGACCCTATTTCTCGCCGCCGCGGTGCCCGGCGTGATGATCATGGTGTCGATCATGCTCACCAACGTGGTCATCAACCGGGCGCGCGGCTACGAGCGTTCCGACATCCGGTTTCATTTCCGCCGCTGGCTGCGCGCCGTGTGGGACGGCAAGTTCGCGCTGATGATCCCGGTCATCATCCTGGGCGGCATCTACACCGGCGTCTTCACGCCGACCGAGGCGGCCGCGGTGGCGGTCGTCACCACCATGGCGATCGGGCTGATCCAGGGGACGCTTAAGCTCGAGGACTTCCCGAAGATGTTGGAGAGCTCGGCCAAGGTGAACGGCGTGATCGTGCCGATTATCGCCTTCGCCCTGCCGCTGGCCCAGGCGCTCGCCGCGCTCGAAGTCCCGCTGACCTTCGTCCAGGCGATCACCAATGCGACCGACAGCCCGACCCTGATTATCCTGATGATGCTGGGGGTGTTCATCATCGCCGGATGCGTCATGGAGACGACGCCGAACATCGTCATCCTGGCGCCGATCATGCTGCCTCTGGCCCAGGAGATTGGGATGAACGAAATTCATTTCAGTATCTTCATGGTGACCGCGCTCGGCGTCGGATTCATCACACCGCCCCTGGGGCTCAATCTCTTCGTGCTATCGGGCCTGACCGGGGAATCGGTGCTGGCGATCGCCCGTCGGGCTGTGCCCTTTGTGGGCTCTATGCTGGTCGTGGTGCTGTTGCTTGCCTTCGTACCGGCGTTGAGCACCTGGGCGCTTTAACCTGCATCGGAAGGAAGACATGGCCGATATCGGATTCATTGGTTTGGGGCAGATGGGCGGCGCCATGAGCCGCAACCTGATCCAGGCGGGGCACAGGCTCCGCGTCTGCGACGTCGACGCCGGCGCCGTCGCCGCGATCGCCGCCGAGGGCGCCGCGGCCGCCGCCAACCCGGCGGAGGCCGCGCGGGGCGCCGAGTTCGTCATCACCATGTTGCAGGTCGGGCCGATTGTCGAGGCCGTGGTGTTTGGCGAGAGCGGCATTGCGGAAAGCATCTCGAAGGACGCGCTGTTCATCGACATGAGCACCATCCTGCCGGAGGAGACCCAGCGCATCGGGGCGCGCCTGGCCGAGGCGCACGGCGTGGCCATGATCGACGCCCCGGTCGGCCGCACCTCGGCGCACGCCGCCGCCGGCACCTCGACCTTCATGGTTGGTGGCGCGGCGGCCGATATCGCGCGCGCCCACCCGCTCCTCGAAGTCTTGGGCGAGTCGATCACTCACTGCGGCCCTCTGGGCGCCGGTGCCACGGTCAAGTTGGTAAACAACTACATCTCTGCGGTCATCAACTTGGCGACCGCGGAGGGCCTCGCTCTGGCTGAAGCTGCAGGCATTGGCAATGACGTGGTTGCCGAGGTCATCGGCCAGACACCTGCCGGCCAGGGCCACATTCGCACCACCTGGCCGGACAAGGCCTTGGTCGACGATCCGACGCCGGCTTTCATGCTCGATCTTGCCTACAAGGACATCGGCCTGGCGCTGGAGACGGGCGCCCGGCTGAACGTGCCGCTGGTGACCGGCGCTGCGGGCCGTCAGATCTACGCTATGGCACGGAGCCAGGGCCGTGGCCGCGATGACTGGACGACCGGCATCTTCCGGACCGTCAGGGCCCTGGCCGGCTTGACCGAATGAGGGCGCGGCCCTGGTGCTGGCGATTGCGCTGTGGCTCGCCACGGCGCGAGCCGGCCGCGCGCCGAACGGCCCCGTGCTCTCCCGGTCCGGGACAAGCGGATTGTCACGAATGAGGGAGGAAATCACTGAAATTCGGTATGCCTGGTGCCCGTAAACCTCGTCGTCCGAATGTCCGGGTTGGGTCAAAACCGGAAGTTCGCTGGGGTGCCTGCCACGTCCGGTGTTGAAGGTGAAGCAGACGTAATCTGGAAAAAAGCCGACATCGACACGGAGATGTCTGGTCTTGGGGGCAAAGGAGACGTGCCGCGGAGGAGGCTCTGACGGCGAGTTTTAGCCAAGAGGCGACATGGAATTCGTGTAGCGTGCCCTGGTCGTGAGTGCTAGTCTCCGCCGTCACCCTCGAACCAACCAACAAAAAGCAAAAGCTAGAACCGGAATCCTAAAACAGGGAAGAGACGATGAATAAGCAACTCGTTACGGCCTTGGGCGGGCTCGCTCTCGCTCTTTCGATCGCCGGCACCGCGCAGGCCGCCGACGTTAATATCGGCTACCAGCTAGTCTACGGGCCATGGAAGGCCAACATGGAGCAGCTGCGAAAGGAAGGTCTCGGCGGAAAGTCTATCGAGTTCTTCAAGTTCACCTCGGGCACCGAGGTGATCAATGCCATGGCCTCGGGCTCCATCGACATTTCGCTGAACGGCTCCTCGCCGACGGCGGCCGGCTACAGCCGGGGCGTGGACCTGCAGGTCATCTACATCTACGACAACATCAACGACGCCGAGGCGCTGGTCGTCAACGACCAGATCACCGCGCCGCAGGACATGAAGGGC
>CAXMQD010000635.1:0-2997 GCA_964194965.1 uncultured Acidimicrobiia bacterium
GCACGCGGACCACACGGGGAATTCATGACGCGCATCACGGCGGGAGGGACCGCCTACGAGATACAGGGCCGGGGACCGGCGGTGGTCCTGGTCCACGGCATGGGCCTGAATAGGGCCATGTGGCAGTGGCTTGTGCCGGCGCTGACGCCGCGCTTCCAGGTGGTGACCTACGACCTTCTCGGACATGGCGAAAGCGCGGACCCGGCCGGCCGGCCCGAGCTGCGGAGCTTCAGCGCACAGATGATCGAGCTGCTCGACTGTTGCGGGCTGGTGCGCGCCGCGGTGGCCGGCTTTTCACTCGGCGGCATGATCGCGCGGCGTTTCGCCATCGATCATCCGGACCGGCTGTCGGCGCTGGCGGTCCTCCACTCGGCGCACGACCGCGGCGCCGAACAGCGGGCGGCCATTGGACGGCGGCTGGATACGGCCCGCCAAGCCGGGCCCGCCGCCACCGTCGATGCCGCCCTGGCGCGCTGGTTCACCGACGATTTCCGGACCCGCCAACCGGAGATCATGGATCTTGTTCGCCGCTGGATGACGGCGAACCGGAAGGAGGTCTACGCGGCGATCTACCGCGTCTTGGCCGAGGACGACGCGGAGATTGCCGGCCCCATCGCGGAGATTCGCTGCCCGACCCTGGTGATGACCGGGGACCGGGACGTCGGCAATTCGCCGGACATGGCACGGCGTATGGGGTCGGCGATCCCCGGCGCGCGGGTCGCGATCCTGCCCGGCCTGTGCCACATGGCGCTGGCCGAAGATCCCGCGGCCTTCAACGCCCCGCTGATCTCGTTTCTGACCGAGCCGCTGGTGGCGCGACCCGACTAAACCCAAGGACCGTCTCTATGGGTCTTTATCGGCGAGACTTGGTTTTAAATAGCGATCAGGCGGCACGCCGCCGCTCGCGCGCCAGGCGGCTTTCGCGGATCGCGATGTAGGTGGCCGAGGCGAATACGATGGCGCCGCCGAGCCAGACGAACAGGCCGGGCACCTCGGCGAAGAACAGATAACCCATGATCGCGACCCAAATCAGCTTGAAGAAATCGAACGGCATGACCGCGCCGGTATCGGCCTCTTTGAGCGATTGGGTGATCGCGACCTGGGCGAGGGTGCCAAGCACGCCGATCGCCAGCAGCCCGACCCACTGGGCCCCCTCCGGCGTGCGCCAGACCAGAAGCGCCGGCACCAACGACAACAGCATCAGCAGAATGTTCATGTAACTGGTGATGGTCATGGCGGATTCGGTCCGTGTCAGCACCTTGATCACGATCAGCGTGCAGCCCCACAGAAGCGCCGCGCCCAGGGCCAGCAGCGAGCCCAGGTCGATCTCCGCGAACCCGGGGCGCAGGATCACCAGGGTGCCGAGGAAGCCGCAGAGGGTGGCGGTCCAGCGGCGCAGCCGGAACACCTCGCCCAGCACCAGCACGGAGAGAATCGCCGCGAACAACGGCGCGGTGAAGCTGAGCGCAGTCACCCGCGCGAGCGGCGTCATGCCGAGCGCGTAGAAGAAGGCCGCCATGGCGCAGACGTTGAGCCCGGCGCGCAGCGCGTGCAGCTTTAACTGGTTGGTGCGCAGCGGCGCCAGGCCATGGCGCAGGAACCAGGGCAGGAACACGACAAGCCCGAAGAAATTTCGGAAGAAAACGATTTGGATCGGGTCGATCGACGCCGCCAGGTGGCGGATCAGCACGTGCATGGTGGAAAAGCCCAGCGTCGAGAGCAGCATCAGGACGATGCCGCGGGTGACGCCGGTCTGGGCTTTCCAGAAGGCGTTAATCTTATTCCCCATGCGCGGCGATCAGGGCGACGAAGGGCTCCGCGAACTTGGCGAGCTTGGCGGCACCGATGCCGTGGATTTCGGCGAACTCGTCGTAGGATTTCGGCCGCCGCCGTGCCATGTCCTGCAAGGTGCGGTCGTGAAACACCACGAAGGCCGGCACCCCGCGCTCTTGGGCGATGCTCAGGCGCAGCTCCTTGAGTTGCTCCAGGAGCCGGGCGTCAGTCTCCGTAAGCGGCTCCTGGGTCGTTTCGCCGGGCGCTCCCGCCCCCGCCGATGCCGCTGTTTTCTGCCGCGGCGTCCGGCCGGCCGGGCGCAGCGTGTCCTTGCGGTAGTGGAACGATCGCTCGCCCTGAAGCAGCGCGAAGCCCTCGGCGGTGACGCTCAACCCGCCGTAGCCCTGGATGTCGAGCTTGAGCAGTCCGCCGGCGAGCATCTGGCGCAGGATCGACTGCCACTCCTCCTTGCGCAATTCGGCGCCTTGGCCGTAGGCGGGCTGACCCTGGTGCCGGAACTTGCGCACCTTCTCGTTTTCGGCGCCGCGCAGCACGTCGATCACGTGGGCGGCGCCGAAGCGCTGCCCAGTGCCCTGGATCGCGCTCACCGCCAGGCGCGCCATTTCCGAGCCGTCGCTGACCTCGGCCGGCTCCAGGCAGGCGTCGCAATTGCCGCAGGCCGTGGTCTCTTCGCCGAAATAGGCCAACAGTGCGCGGCGCCGGCAGGCGGCCGCCTCGCAATAGGCGATCAGGGCGTCGAGCCGCTTGTGATCGCGGCGCTTGTGGTCGTCCCCGGCGTCCTGCTGCTCGATGAACAAGCGCCGCATGCGGATGTCGTCGAGGCCGTAGAGCAGATGGGCCCGGGCCGGCAGGCCGTCGCGTCCGGCGCGGCCGAATTCCTGGTAGTAGGCTTCGATGTTGCCGGGCAGATCGGTGTGGGCGACGTAGCGCACGTCGGGTTTGTCGATGCCCATGCCGAAGGCGATGGTGGCGACCATGACCACGCCGTCCCGGGTCATGAAGGCGTCCTGATTGACCTCGCGCTCGGCCTTGTCCATGCCGGCGTGGTAGGGCAGGGCGGTAATGCCGTGCCGCTCGAGCAACAGCGCCGTCGCCTCGGTCTTCTTGCGCGACAGGCAATAGACGATGCCGCTCTCGCCGCGGTGTTCGGCCGCGAACGCCAGCAGTTGTTTCTTCCAGTCGCGCTTGAGCGCCACCGAGAGC
>CAXMQD010000636.1:0-3251 GCA_964194965.1 uncultured Acidimicrobiia bacterium
GACCCGCACCGTGTGGGGCGCGGACGCGTCGACGCGCGTCGGCTGGCCGGCGCCGGCGGACGTTTCGTAGCCGACCCGCCGCTCGCCGGTGTCGACCGCGTAGGTCAGCTCGGCTTCGACGAAATCGAGATCGGTCTCGGACTGGGCGGGGGCTGCCGGCACGGCGACGGGCGCCGGGTCGGCGGAGCGTGCGTGAGCAATTGGCATCTGATCCTCGGGCTTGTGAGAATTACTATTGCAATCCTCATGGGGTTATCCTGTTGTCCAGAAGGTGGGCGCAGAAATCTACGCCTACGAACGATGATTACTCAGCATATAGATTAGAAATATTTGTCTATCGGCCGTGTCGCCACGCGCTCACACGTCGAGCCCCGCCTTGCGGTAACCTTCGAGCCAGTGGTCACGGTCGTCAACCACAGCGCGAGGGCCTACGCTAGAGGCTACGCCTGGGGCCCTGGGCCATACCCACCGGACATTCGGACAACTGCGAGATCCCGATTAAGATGACCCGGAGATGAAGAAAATTCTTGGGTATCTGTTTATCGCCGTTTTGGTTGTCACCGTCGTAGCAGCGGTGCTCCTGTTCACGCCCCTCGGTGAGCGGCCGCTCACCGCTCTTTTCACCGTCGGCGATGTCGAGACCGTCGACTTTGCAGACTTAAAGCTCACGGACAAACCGAACCAATTCCTGATCTGCCCACCTCGCTTATGCAACACCGATCCGCACGCTGACAGCCTGGTGTTCGATGTCTCTGTGGATCAACTGCGCGAGCGTTGGCGCGAAGTTGTTGCCGTACAGCCGCGTGTGGAACTCTTGGCAGAGAACGAGGGCGGCCAACAGTTTGACTACGTCCAGCGTTCAGCGCGGTTCCGATTTCCCGATATCATTACGGTGCGGTTCATTTCCGTTCCGCCTTCAAAATCTACACTCGCGATTTACAGTCGCTCCGTTTACGGAAAGAGCGACTTCGGCATGAACCGCAAGCGGATCGAAGCCTGGCTGAAAAACCTTCGCGAGGGCCTCTGAACTGCGGCTACTGTGCCGAACAGTTTCGATTGGCGACACGCCGAGCGGCGTCTTCTTGAATCTAGCTGTCCGCGCCAAGGCCTTCAAGGAACTCACCGGCCTTGTCCAGAAAGGCGTCCTCACTTTCCTTGTCGAGGGCCTGACTACTCAGGCCATTGAAGCGAAGTGGCCGGAGCAGTTCGAGGAAGCGCGACTTGTTTGGATAGCAACGGCTGAAATCGGCCATTAACGGCCGTTCATTGGAACCACTCGCAATGGCCGCTTACGGATGAGAAAGCGGCCGTTCGGATAGGTCCTCGTTATCGCGGTTAATCACGATGGGCTTGTAAGTGTGACCGCCGTCAAAGGCTTGCCTCGACAGGCCGCCGCGCGCCCGGCCACGCTATTCCACCTCGCTATCGGACGGTCGGCGATGTATATGTTGCCGATCGAGGGGGGCAGGCCCGCTGGTTGATCCGGTCCGCGGGGCGATCGGTGCAAGATGATAGAGAAGATTCGGAAATCCGACGAGGAATGGCGGCGCCGGCTAACGCCCGACCAGTACCGGGTGGCGCGAGAGCGCGGCACCGAGAAACGCTTCTCGCATGCCGAGCACGACGCCAAGGTCACAGGCATCTTCCACTGTGTTTGCTGTGGCGCGCCGCTGTTCGACACCAGAGCCAAATTCGACTCCGGCACGGGATGGCCCAGCTTCTGGACCCCGGTCTCGGACGAGGCCATCGAGACCCAGCCCGACCTGCGCTTTGACGATGACCTCACTGAGGTGATCTGCGCCCGCTGCGACGCGCATCTGGGGCACGTCTTCGAGGACGGGCCCGAGCCCACCGGGCTGCGCTACTGCATCAACGGTGTGTGCCTGACGCGCGAGGACGCGACGTAAGTTCCGCCCCGCGGCGCCCGGTGACGCGCTTGAAAGGCAGCGGAGGATCGCCTAGGGTTTGCCCCCGAATGCGATAGAATCCGGGCCGAACGGCGCCCGGACGGCCAGACCGGCACGGGCCAGTCCGGCGCCGGCCGTCACTCATCAGGGAGGATCACGAACATGCGAAATCTTCGATTAACGCACCTTGCCGCCGCCTCGGCCGCGGCGGTGATGGTCGCGGGGTTTGCGCTGGGGATGTCCCCGGCGGTCGCCAAGGAGAAAGTCACGGTCGGCTTCATCGGGCCGCTGAGCGGGGGAACCTCGTCCAACGGCATCGGCGGGCGCAACTCGGCGGATCTCGCGGTGCGCTTGCGCAACGCCGATCCCAACGCCAAGTACGAATATGAGCTGCTCGTCCAGGACGACGAGTGCAAGCCCAACATCGGCGTCCAGGCGGCGACCAAGTTCGGCGCCAACAAGGATGTGATCGCGGCCGCCACCCACTACTGCTCGGCGGTGGCCATCTCGACGGTCGACGTTTATCATAAGTTCGGCCTGCCGATCATCGTCTGGGGCGCGGTGCTTCCCGATATCACCTATGGCAACAATTACAAGGAAGTGCACCGCGTCAACGGCACCATGATCAACCAGAACGAAACCGCCGCCAAGTTCATGACCGGGCTGGGGTACCAGACGTGGGCAATCATCCACGACACCACCGACTACGGCAAAGGCCACAACAAGTACTTCAGCGAGAACCTGATCAAGAACGGCGGCAAGATCGTCGGCACCTTCGGGGTCACGTCCGACCAGCAGGACTTCTCGGCCGAGCTCACCAAGATCAAGTCACTGAACCCCGACGTACTGTATTTTGGCGGCCTGACGCCCATCGGCGTGCGCATCCGCGCGCAGATGGAGAAGCTGGGCCTGAAAGCGCAGTTCGAAGGCACCTCGGGGATCGTTTCGGACACCTTCATCGAAGGGTCCGGCCCCCTGGCCGAGGGTGTGCTGGCATTCCGCGAGGGCGCCCCGACCGAGACGCTGCCGGGCGGCAAGTTCTTCCTCGAACAGTACGGCAAGCAGGGATACTCCGATCCTCCCGAGGCCTATGGCGCCTTCGCCTTTACGGCCATGAACCTTATCCTCGACACCATCGAGGCGGTAGGGCCCGACCGCAAGAAGGTCCGCAACGCCCTGAATAATGTCACGGGCTCGAACGCCGCGGATTCGATCACCGGCAAGGTGGACTTCGACGACCACGGCCAGAACACCATCGCGGTGATCACCAAGTACGTGGCCCAGGACGGCAAATGGACGGTCTGGGAGGACAGCGAATACGCCTCGGGTAAGCGCAAGCTGAAA
>CAXMQD010000637.1:0-4575 GCA_964194965.1 uncultured Acidimicrobiia bacterium
TGCTCTCCTCGAAAAAAATCTATGAAGCGAGCGTAGAGCTATCCAATCCCAAAGGAAAGGTGCCGCCAAGCGGCGTCATTCCCGATAGGGACCCTTAGTCCGCTTATGGCTATAACTTACCGTCAGAGCCGCCTCCGCGGCACGTCCGGAATGGCCTCAGCTTCAGACATTGCGTCAAAAATTTCTGTTTCACCTCAGACTCCGGACCTGGCAGGGGTAGGCAACCTGATCGGACCCCTCAATTGTCGCCGTGCTGGGTTTTGCGCAACGATCAATCTCCTTAGACCATTGGGACAAGGGGAGAAAACCTATGCGAAAATCCAGAACTGATGAATCAGGAACCGCCTCCGAACGGACATCGAACAGAGGAAAGTTGATCGGACCAAAGCCGCCACTGCAACCGAAGCATGTTTGGGCGATCCGAACTCGATTACAGCTTTCCAAGCGAGTTCGCGATTTGGCCCTGTTCAATTTGGCGATCGATAGCAAACTGCGCGGATGTGATGTCGTGAGATTGAGGGTCGATGACGTCGCACCGAATGGATATGCGCTCGATCGAGCAACAGTCCGTCAGAGAAAGACGGGCCGACCCGTGAAGTTTGAGATCACCGAGCAGACGCGTCAAGCCGTCGATGAATATCTCAAGCTTGTCCGCAAGGATCCGGGCGACTTCCTATTCACCGGTCGACGAGGCAAAGACCGGAACCTCACAACCCGGCAATACGCAAGGCTGGTTTCGGAATGGATCGGGAGCATTGGCCTGGACGCATCACTCTTTGGTACGCATTCGTTGCGCCGAACCAAAGCGACCTTGATCTATCGGAGAACCGGTAACCTACGAGCCGTCCAGTTGCTCCTTGGGCACACCAAAGTCGAGAGCACTGTCAGGTATCTCGGTATCGAGGTTGAGGACGCCCTAGCTATCGCAGAGAAAACTGACATTTGATCTTGAGGGCAGAGCGGATATGCTCTGCCCGATCAGACTACGAGGAAAAGTAGCCACCTGTGGACAACTCCCTGTTGGCAAGGGATATTTGGACGGTCATGCAGCGCTGGTCGGTGCTGCCATCTGTTCGGCTTGTTGATGCGGTGCTGTCAGATGGGCGCTGGAGGATTCGCGCCGTTATGGGTCGCACTCTTTATGAGCCAAACAAAACATGAAGACTTTGCAAAGCGAGAAGCGATTCCTGAGCCGACGTGGGATGACTTCTTTCTGCCGGGTCAACATTCTGCGTTCATCCGCATCCTCGGCCTCGATTCGGAGAGAGCGATGGCCTACCTCCGTGCTGCTCTTCCTTTGGCCGTGGAACGCTATCTTCGGGCAAAGCAAGCGCTCGGAACTGGAATCGTTCTGGCGGGCGCATTTGAACGATTGGCGGCGTAGCGAATTGAATCAGCGGGAATATTGCGAACTGCACGGGCTGAAGCGGTTAGGGAATTGGCGCGCGCAGCTCAGACACGAGGAACCGGCCTCGGCTGGTAAGCTGCTTTATCGCCGCGGCGGCGGGCTTAGTCATATAACTAAGGGCACCGTGCCGGCCCCGGCGAGCCATATCCCGTCGACCCGGTCCATGCCGCCAGACAAGCGCCGGCGCTTCAGCGAGGCGGACAAGAGGCGTATCGTCGAGGAGGCCGATCGTCCCGGCGCATCGGTGGACGAACGCCCGAGGAAGTCTATAGTGGGGCCGACGCGTCATCTCTGGGGCATGCCCCGGAGATGACGCCAGAAGCGCTGGCGGCATGAAAATTATCAGGGGATCCCACCTAACAACCGCCGCCAAGCTGTCCAACAATTGGCGCCCAGCTCTCACGATAGGCCGACGCCTGGGGCACGCCGGAGTCGTGGCCTTGGGTTTGATCGTGGCCTTGGATGGTTGCGCCCGGTTTGGCCTTGAGGCGCAAGAACAGGGCGAAGCGGTGGGTCGAGGCGAGGCGGAGACCCTCGACGCGCCGGCGCTCGCGCCGGCCGGCATAGCCTATGAAGTGACCGTCGAAGGCGTTCTCGAGGACGATCTCGCGACCTTGCTGAGGCAATCCTCCCAGTTGGTTTCCTTAAACGACCGGCCACCGTCCAGTTTAGCCGGCCTGCAGCGGCGCGCCGAGGGTGATCGCGGACGCCTGGAAACCGCGTTGCGCTCGGAAGGGTTCTACGGCGCGAAGGTCAGTGTGGACTTGGACCGGAGCGTTTCGCCGATCCAGGTGACACTTTCGGTGGACACGGGCGACCAGTACTCGCTGAGCGAATTTGACGTCCGCTATAGCGAATCGCTCGCTCCCGCGCCCGAGCGCCAGCCGAGCTTGGAGGACTTGGCGCTGCAAATCGGCATGCCCGCCCGCGCGCCCACCATCGTCGCGGCGCAGCGCGCCCTCCTGGATCTCTTGGCGCGGCGCGGTCACCCGCAGGCCGAGGTGCTGAACCGCGAAACGCTGGTCGACCACGCGAGCAAGACCATGACCGTCCGGCTCGATCTCGACGCCGGTCCGGTCGCGCGCTTCGGCCGCGTCACGTTAAGCGGCCTCGAGACCGTCGAGGAGGATTACCCGCGCGGCCTGCTGAGCTGGTCGGCGGGGGAAGTTTACGACAAGGGCAAAATCGAAAGCACACGCCGTGCCCTGTCGCGGAGCAGACTCTTCAGCTCCGTCGCGATCGAACCGTCGGCGCGGCTCGAGCCGGACGGCACGCTGCCGGTCGAAATCACCGTGGTCGAGGCGAAGCATCGCTCCATCGGCTTCGGTGCGAGCTATTCGACCGACGAGGGGGTCGGCGGCGAGGTTTTTTGGGAGCATCGCAACTTCTCCGGCCGGAATGAACAATTGCACCTGGGCCTGACCGCTGCCGAAATCGAGCAGATTTTGAGCGCGCGCTTTCGCAAGCCTTCGTTCCTGCGGCCCGATCAAGACCTTTTGGTCGATGGCGAGTTGGCCAACCGAGACACCGACGCCTTCGAGGAACAAAGCATCACCGGCGCAGCGACCCTGGAGCGGCCGTATGGCGAGCGTTGGCGCTTGTCGGCGGGCCTCACGGGCGAATACAGCAACATCACGGATAGCGGCGGCGAAACCACGTTCCAGCTTTTGGGTCTGCCCCTGTCCGCGACCTACGATTCGAGTGACAACCTACTCGGCCCGACGGAAGGGGCGCGTCTGAGAACCACCGTGACGCCATATACCGGCACGGGCGACGGTGGTCTGCTCTTCGCCGTGGGCACGGTTTCGGGTTCGGCATATCGAGCCCTCGATACCGACCGCCGTTTCGTCCTGGCCGGGCGGGCAAAGTTCGGCAGCCTGGTCGGTGAGGAGACCGACGACGTACCGGCCAACAAGAGGTTCTACGCCGGTGGCGGCGGCTCGATCCGCGGTTACGAGTTTCAGTCGGTTGGGCCGCTCGACGCGAACAACGATCCGCTGGGTGGGCGCTCCCTGATCGAGCTGAACGCCGAGCTGCGCGTCCGGATCACCGAACAGATCGGGCTGGTGCCCTTCGTGGACGGCGGCATGGTGTTTGATTCGGTCTATCCCGACTTCGAGGAGGATCTGCGCTGGGCGGCCGGTCTCGGTGTGCGCTATTTCAGCGCCATCGGTCCGCTCCGCTTGGATATAGCAATCCCCTTGAACAAGCGCGAGGTGGATGACAGTTTCCAGTTCTATATCAGCCTGGGCCAGGCGTTTTAGGTGACCGACATAAAAAACAAGGATAAGAGGCGCCGATGGGGCCGGGCGGTCCTGTTCGGCGTGCCGGCGGCGCTTGGCGTGCTCGCGCTACTGGCGCTCGGCGCTTTTGGCCTGGCACGCAGCGATACGGGGCGCGGTTGGATTGCCGACGCGATAGAACGCGCGGTCAGTACGCCGGGAGAGCTCGAGCTTGTCATCGATCGGCTCGACGGCCGCTTGCCCCAGGAGGTCCGCTTGACCGGCGTGCGCCTGCGCGACGCGGCGGGTGTATGGTTTAGCGCCGGGTCCCTGGCCCTCGACTGGTCGCCCCTCGCCTTGCTGTCGAACAGGCTCCAGATCACCTCGCTGCGCGCCGGAGATCTAGTGCTGGAGCGGCTACCCGAAGCGCGCGATGCGGAACAACCGGCGCCGGGCGGCCTGCCCTCCCTGCCTTTCGAGATCGCGGTCGAGCGCGTGACCGTCGAGGACCTGACCCTGGGCGAAGCGATATTGGGCCGGCGTGGCCGCTTTCGGATTGAGGGTCGGGCCGCTGCCGAAGAGGCGCAGGGCATCGCCACCAGCCTGACCATCGCGCGCAGCGACGGTGCGGCGGGCGGCGCCGAATTTAACGCGCTTTTCCAGCCCTGGGATAACCGTTTGAGCCTGAACGCCACGATCGAGGAACCGGCCGGCGGCCTAATCGCGCGCCTGGGCGGCCTGCCCGATTTGCCGGCCCTGAGCGTGCGCCTGGAGGGCGACGGCGCGCTGAGCGATTGGCGCGGCCGACTGACCTTGGGGCTCGATGGGCTCATGAGCCTGGAGATGCAAATTGGCCTGGTTCGCGACACGGCGTTGCGTTTCGACGCCGCCGGCACGGCGCGCGTGACGACGCCCGGTGAGATTCTACCACCGGCGATACCGCCG
>CAXMQD010000638.1:0-3657 GCA_964194965.1 uncultured Acidimicrobiia bacterium
GCCCTTGGCCGCGCTGATGGCGGCCGGCGGGGGAGGGACATCCAGCGGGACTGCGGGTGGCGGTGGCAAGGACCGTTGGTCGCGCGAACCGATCGACGTCTCCGGGCTCAACGCCGTCAACGCCGAGATCAAACTTAACGCGGAGGCGCTGCTGCTCGAAAATGCACGCATCGACCGGGTCGCGGTCGAGGCCTCGCTGGTGGACGGCCTGTTGGACCTGCGAAAGTTCAACGGCACGATCTACGACGGCGCGCTCGCGATCACCGGCAAGGTCGATGCCCGCAAGATCCTGGAGGCGGGGCTTGCGGTGACCGCGATCGATCTCGATCTGGCGCGCCTGCTTCACGACCTGGCGGAGAGTGATCGAGTCTCCGGCCCGCTCAGCCTCAGCGCCTCGCTCTCGACCCGGGGCCGCAGCGAGGCGGAGCTGGTTTCGGCACTGACCGGCAACGGCAAGGTCGACGGTTCCCTCAAGGTCACGACCAAGCAGGAAGAGCGGGCCGCTGGCCAGCTGCTCGGCCTCGCCGGCGCGCTGCTTGGCCAAAAGGTCAAGGAGTTCAATCAGGTTCGCGGCCTGACCGACGCCACCAACGTGCTGTTCAACGCCTTCGCCGATGCGCCGGCGGCGATCTCCGGCAGCTTTACCGTGGAGGGCGGCGTGGTCGCCACCGACGACCTGCGCGTGGACGGCCGGCAGGCCGTGGCGCGGACCCAAGCCCGGGCCGACCTGCCCAATTGGCTGCTCGACAGCGAGACCGGGGTCTACCTGGCCGAGGACCCGGACCGGCCCTACATCACGATCGGCCTGCGCGGGCCGCTCGATGCCCCCAATCCGCGCTTGAGCGGGGTGCCGCTGGCGCCGCGCCAGCAGCCGGCGCCCCAACTCGACCCGCAACTCGACCCGCAACCCGCCCCGCAATCCGCCCCGCAGCCCGAGGATCTGCTTAGGCAGGGTCTGGAAAAGGGGCTCAAGAGTCTGTTCGGGAATTAGGCTCCCGCCCCGCCTCGGCCTCGAGGCGTTCGAGGACGTGGACCCGGACCGCGCTGGAGAGATTGCCTTGGCGCTCGCGGTCGATGCGCTCGATCAGCTTGTTGATCGATATTCCGTCGCGCGCGGCGAGGCGCTGTAGCGCGCGCCAGAAGGCCTCTTCCAAGGTCAGGCTGGTGCGGTGCCCGGCGATCTCCACCGAGCGCTTTTTGATCGTCTGGCTCACCAGGTAGCCACCTTTTTTCGCCGGTTCCCGCGTGCGCGCCGCGCGGCTTCCAGGCCGAGTTCGGCCCAGGGCAGGAGCGCCGCCGGCTCTAGAGCGGCGCCCGGAAACTCCAGGGGGGCTTCCCGGTAGGACATGGCGATCTGCTTGCCGCGGCGCCGGTAGGTAAATGCCGCGGCGCCGGCGGCGGCGAATTCAGACTCGGTCTCAGCGTCGACCTTGAAGTAGAGCCGTTCGCCCGCGACCAGCCCGAACATGGCGTCGTCCAGAAACAAACCCCAGCCGCCGAACATGGCCCGCACGCGGACCGGCCCCAAGGGCAGCAAACCGCCGAGCACGCTATCGACAAAGGCGGAGGAGACGGGCAACGGCGGTCCTCATACTCTCGGTAATAGGTTCAAAGCCGGGCCAGAAAATCGCCGATCGCCGATATCGCTTCGGTCCAGGTCTGGCCGACACTGCGACCGCTCGATTTGCGCGGCGCCAGGTGGTGGTCGCCGTCCTCTATCCAGTGCAGGGCGATCGACGACGACAGCGGGTAGCGCGGGACTTCGTCCTCGGTCCCGAGGGGGTCGCGGGTCCCCTGGACCATCAGCGTGGGCGTCCGCAGGGTCGTCAGGTGGGCGACGCGGAGCTTCTCCGAATTGCCTTGGGGGTGGAACGGGTAGCCGAGGCAGACCAGGGCACGCACGCCGCTCTCGTCGGCGACCATGCTGGCCATCCGGCCGCCCATGGACTTGCCGCCGATCGCCAGGCGCGTGGGCCCCAGCGCGGCGATCGCCCGGCGCCAGGCATCAAGCAGCACCGATTGTGGGTTTGGCGGTCGGCGGCGGCCGTCGTCGCGCCGGGCCACCATGTAGGGAAATTCGAAGCGTGCGACCCGCAGGCCGCCCTGGCCCTGGACCGCCAGTCCCTCGGCGAAGGCATTCATGAACTCGGTATCCATGAACGAACCAGCGCCGTGGGCCAGGGCCAGTGTCAGGGGCGCGGCCTCGGGACCGTTGAACAGGAACTCGGGCGGGGCGGGCGGTTCGGACATTGCGGACGTGGGACTCTCCTTCGCCGGGGCGTTGCCAAACCATCGGCGCGTACATGTTTTGCGCCCCCGCGGCCTCCCGTCGCCACCAGTTCCTATCCGCAAAAATAATCGGGGATTTTTGCGGCCGCGTTAGGTTTTGCGCCGATCGTCGACTTTGCGGAAGGCGTCCAGCGTGACGATCTTGGCCGAACCTCCCTGCGGCGCGCTCCGGCCGCTTTTCGCCTCGGTCGCCGCGTCGCCTTCTTGGATCAAAGGCGTGATGTTGGCGGCTGTGGCCTTCGGCGCGGGTAGATCGGAGCGCACGACCTGGCTGTCCTCGCCAAGGCTGGGCTCGCCGGTGCCGACGTCGAATTGCAGACCGAAGCGGACCGAGGGGTCGGCAAAGGCGGTCACCGCCGCAAAGGACACCGTCAGGCGCTCGGGCTCGTTGGCGAAGGACAGGGTCACGCCGAAGCTCTCCGGGCCCACCTCCAGGCCCCAGAACTGGTGCTGCAGCACGATCGTCATCTCGTTGGGATAGTGGCTGCGCAAATGGTCCGGCATGGTCACGCCGGGGTGATCGGTGAGAAAGGTGATGTAGAAATGATGGTCCCCGGACAGGCCGCGTTCGGCGGCGTGGCTAAGCGCCCGGCCCACCACGCTCCTGAGCGCGTCCTCCACCATGCGGTCGTATTTGAGTTCGTTGTCCGCCATGCCGTCCCTGTACTTCCACGGTTCCGCTCCCGCGCTGGCTCTCAAGGCCGTCCGGCCCTTTGGGTCCGTCGCGCGGAAGTGGGGCGCTTCTGTTGCCAGGTGCGCCCCGAACCCCGCCCCGGCGTGTGACGGCCGAGGACTTAACCTTGGCTTACCAGCCGCAATTAAGCGGCGAGGCGCGCCTCACTGTAGTTGTCATTCGCAACTAAAGCGTTGGCCCGATAACGGCGGTACCATGCCGAGCGCCGAACATATCTTTACCACACGCGTCGATCCTGGTTCGCCCCCATGGAAGGCCCTTCGCGATCCGGGCCGCTGGGGCCAGGACGAAGGGCGAAACTGGTGGAGGCGCCGGGTACTGCCCCCGGGTCCGCAGTGCTTATTCCACATGCCCGTGTAGCGCCGTAGTCGGTTGCCCGACAGCTCTAATATAGGACATTTCCATTGACTTTGTAACCACTAAGCGGCTGAAGAAAATCCCTCACCAATACAATGTCATAAAACTAATACGCCCTTAAATAGCATATAACTAAGAATGAGTTACCCGGTTATCCCCATTACCCCCGAAAACTAAGACGGTGGAAAAATCGATTCATCCACAACAATTCCGTTATTAACAGTTCCACGAATCGGGTCGTGCGCCGTATTGTCGCGGGCATGGAAAACACCAGCGCGAGCACCAAATTTACCCGTGACGGGACGGTCGAGAAGCCA
>CAXMQD010000639.1:0-2956 GCA_964194965.1 uncultured Acidimicrobiia bacterium
CCGGTGGTGGCGGGTCTCCTGATCCTACTGATCGCGGCCACTTTCTATCACGCCTTTCTGGGCCTGCAGGTGGTCATCGAGGACTACATCCATGGCGAGGGTCTGAAGCTCCTCACACTGGTGACGGTCAAGGGCGCCTCCTGGCTTCTGGCCATCATCGGCGTGGTTTCCGTGCTCGTTCTCCTGTTGGGAGAGACGCCGGTATGACCCAGGCCTACCAGGTCGAGCATCACAACTACGACGTCGTCGTGCTCGGCGCCGGCGGGGCCGGCCTGCGTGCCGCTTTGGGTCTGGCCGAGGCGGGTTTGCGGACCGCCTGCATCACCAAGGTCTTCCCGACCCGCAGCCACACCGTGGCGGCCCAGGGCGGCGTCTCCGCGGCGCTCGGCAATATGGGCGAGGACGACTGGCGCTGGCATATGTACGACACGGTCAAGGGCTCCGATTGGCTCGGCGACCAGGACGCCATCGAGTACATGACCCGCGAGGCGATCCCCGCGATCGTCGAGCTCGAGCACTACGGCATGCCGTTCAGCCGCACACCGGAGGGCAAGATCTATCAGCGCCCCTTCGGCGGCATGACGACGCGCTTCGGCGAGGGGATCGCCCAGCGCACCTGCGCGGCCGCCGACCGCACCGGCCATGCCATGCTGCACACCCTCTATCAGCAATCGCTCCGGGCCCATGCGGAGTTCTTCATCGAATACTTCGCCATCGATTTGATGATGGAGGACGGCGCCTGCCGCGGCGTGGTTGCCTGGAACCTGGACGATGGGACGATCCACCGCTTCCAGTCCCACATGACGATCCTCGCCACCGGCGGCTATGGCCGCTCCTACTTCTCCTGCACCGGGGCCCACACCCAGACCGGCGACGGCAACGCCATGGTGCTGCGCGCCGGCCTGCCGCTGCAGGACATGGAATTCGTGCAGTTCCACCCGACCGGCATCTACGGCGCCGGTTGCCTGATTACCGAGGGCGTGCGGGGCGAGGGCGGCTATCTGACCAATTCCGAGGGCGAGCGCTTCATGGAGCGCTACGCGCCCTCGGCCAAGGATTTGGCGAGCCGCGACGTGGTCAGCCGCGCCATGTCGCTGGAGATCCGCGAAGGCCGGGGTGTCGGCGCGAAGCAGGACCACATCCATCTGCACATCGAGCACCTGGACCCGGTGCTGATTCACGAGCGCCTGCCGGGCATATCGGAAACTGCGCGCATCTTCGCCGGGGTCGACGTGACCAAGGAGCCGATGCCCGTTCTGCCTACGGTGCACTACAACATGGGCGGCGTTCCGGCCCGCTATACCGGCGAGGTGGTCACCAAGGCCAACGGTGCGATCGAGAACGTGCCGGGCCTCATGGCGATCGGCGAGGCGGCCTGCGTATCGGTGCACGGGGCCAACCGCCTCGGCTCCAACTCGTTGCTGGATCTTGTGGTCTTCGGCCGCGCGGCGGCAAAGCACTGCATCGAAACCATAACCCCCGGCGCGACCCACAAGACTTTGCCGGACGACGCCGACGATTTGGCGCTGACACGCCTCGACCACTTCCGCTTGGCCGATGGCGACTTGCCGACGGCGGCGCTGCGGGTGGAGATGCAGCGCAACATGCAGGACCACTGCGCCGTGTTCCGCACCGGCGAGGTGCTGGACGAAGGCGTCAAGAAGATGGCGGCGTCCTTGGAAAAGCGATCGGCCCTCAAGGTCGAGGACCGCTCGCTGATTTGGAATTCCGATCTGGTTGAGGCCCTGGAACTCGACAACCTCATGGTACAGGCCGCGGTGACCATCATCGGTGCTGCCAATCGCACCGAGAGCCGCGGCGGCCATGCCCGCGAGGATTACCCCGAGCGCGACGACGAGACCTGGATGAAGCACACCCTGGCCTGGTGCGATGACGACGGGCAGGTCCGCTTCGATTACCGTCCGGTCAACCTGCAGCCGCTCACCAACGAAGTGCAGTCGTTCCCGCCCAAGGCGCGGGTTTACTAGCGGGAGCCGGGCGCCATGGTGGAATTCATGCTTCCCGCGAATTCGAGGGTTCAGCAGGGCAAGACCTTCCCGGCGCCGGCCGGCGCGACCAACATCAAGGCCTTCAAAGTGTACCGCTGGTCGCCGGACGATGACGACAACCCGCGCGTCGATACCTACCATGTCGATATCGACGATTGCGGCCCGATGGTCCTGGACGCCCTCATCAAGATCAAGGACGAGGTCGATTCGACTCTCACCTTCCGGCGCTCCTGCCGAGAGGGTGTGTGCGGCTCCTGTGCCATGAACATCGACGGCACCAATACGCTGGCCTGCACCAAATTCATCAGCGAGATCGAGAAGGACGCCAAGGTTTATCCCCTGCCGCACATGCCCGTGGTCAAGGACCTGGTGCCGGACCTGACCCAGGTTTACGCCCAATACGATTTGATCGAGCCTTGGCTCAAGGTCAAGACCCGGGCGCCGGAACGCGAACGCCTGCAGAGCCCCGAGGAACGCGCCAGGCTCGACGGCCTGTGGGAGTGTATCCTCTGCTTTTGCTGCACCACCTCCTGCCCCAGCTACTGGTGGAACGCGGAGCGCTATCTGGGGCCGGCCATCCTGTTGCAGGCCTACCGCTGGATCGCCGACAGCCGGGACGAGTTCGCCGGCGAGCGGCTGGATGAGTTGGAAGACCCGTTCCGGCTGTACCGCTGCCACACCATCATGAACTGCACGCGGACCTGCCCGAAGAGCCTCAATCCCGCCAAGGCGATTGCCGAGATCAAGAAGCTGCTGGTCGAGCGGCGCGGTTGAGACGGAGCTGGTTCCGTTTCTCGCTCGCTTGCCTATTTTTTCGATCTGCGGGGCCGTTGCGCTTGCGCGCGGTCATGGCCGAACGCGGTATTACGACTAAATTCCGAGGAGGTTGTCAGTGCGGCTCGGGGGCCATCTGGTCAAGGCCATCGCCTGGATGGGCGGCGCCCTCC
>CAXMQD010000640.1:0-3154 GCA_964194965.1 uncultured Acidimicrobiia bacterium
GGCTGCATCTCGGCACTGGTCATCGCCAGCTTTCGGCCCGCCCGGCGCTGGCTGCTGCCGGTCCTGGTGGTCAGCCAGGCAATCCCGGTCTTCGCACTCGCCCCGATGCTGGTGTTATGGCTCGGTTATGGCCTCGCCTCCAAGGTCGCCATGGCGACCCTGATCATTTACTTCCCGGTCACCGCCGCGTTCTTCGACGGACTGCGCCGGACCGAGCCCGGCTGGCTCGATCTGGCCCACACCATGGGCGGCAGCCGCGGCGCCGTGCTGCGCCACGTCCAGATCCCGGCCGCGCTGCCGGCCTTGAGCTCGGGCATCCGGGTCGCCACCGCGGTGGCCCCGATTGGCGCCATCGTCGGCGAGTGGGTCGGGTCCTCGGCCGGGCTCGGTTACATGATGCTGCAGGCCAACGCGCGCATGCAGGTCGACGTCATGTTCGCGGCGTTGTTCCTGCTCGCGGTCTTTGCCGTCGGTCTCTATGCGGCGGTCGACGCGGGCCTGCGCCGCGCCCTGCCCTGGCTGGCCGAAGACGGCGGCGCGTGAGCGATCCCAAATCGGATACCGCCGTAATAAGACCAAACCACAGCGAGATTCACTAAGTTGAAAAATAAAGAAATAAAACTGCTCTATTTGATGGAGTTGTTTTCAGGTCTGGCGCGCGGCGCCTATCTCGTCTGCATCGGATGGACGACCCTGGTCATAAGCAACGACGTCGCGACGGTCGGTCAGATATTTGTCGTATCAAGTTTTACCTTCGTGCTGGCGGGTCCCATCGGCGGGGACATTATCGATCGGCATAAACGCAAGCAACTGATCATGCTGGCGCAATTTTTCATTGCGGCATCGATATTATGTTTTGGGGGATTCCTGTTTTTCGCGCCAGATTTATCGATTTGGTGGTTGTTCGGTGTCGTCGTGATCGTGACCGTATTTCGGGTCATGTATCGGGGTTCGTTCGACGGAATAATACGGGCATCTGTTGAAAATCCAGATATCCTACATACAGTTGCCAGAGCGAACGCCATACACTTGTTTTCAACGGCGGTGGGCACCGCCGCAATCGGACTGATTATCGACAGGTTCTCCGCGGGTCACGGTTTTCTGGCAACCGCCGCCGCATCGATTTGTCTACTGATCGTCGCCGGATTTCTTGCCGACGGCGTTGTCAAATCCAACGCCAGAGGAATTACCGGGTTCTGGTTCGACCTAAAGAGTGGCTTCGAGATATTCCGGAACAACAAGTTAATTCAAATGGTTGCCTTGTTGTCGGCGGTTGCGCTTCCGGTTGGGCAGTTATCGAATGCACTACTGTCTTCCTTTATCCGGGACGATCTGGGCGAAGGAAGCGATTTGTTTGGCTTCGTCGATGCGGCGTGGCCAATCGGGGGGATGCTGGCGGCCGCGCTGCTCAGCAACAGAATCAAGAAACTCGATGTCAAGAATGGAGAGTATTTCCTGGCGCTGATGGCTGGCGCCTCAACCGTCGTTCTATCCTATAGCACAGCGAGCATCAGCCTCGCGGTCGCACATGCATTGATGGGTTTTTTCGTGTGGTCGTGTCGAATCATGATTGGCGGAAGGGTATTGGCGCTTTGCAAAAACGAAAACGTCGGGCGCACGAGAGTTTACATCGAAGCCATGGTGGCTGTGTCGGCAATGGTCATGTGTCTGTCCCCGTCTTTGATCGTGCTCGATGCGACAGCCTCGTATTTTTTATATTGGGGCTTATTCGTGGTTGTTGGCGCGGTGCTGCTGTGGGCTTGGAAAAGGCGACAAACCATCTGAGTGTGCGATGGTGGATGCGCAAACAATACGGATGATGACCCGGCCATGAGCGATCCCGATCGCGGCACCGCCGCCCACTTTTCACGCCGGGCCGAGGCCTACGCGGCCAGCCCGTCCCATGCCCGAGGCGCGGACTTGGAGATCGTGACCGAATTCGCCAACCCGGGGCCCGCCGACCGCTGCCTGGATATCGCCTGCGGTCCCGGCCACACCGCGCTGCGCATGGCCCGGGCGGCGGGCCTGGTGATCGCCGCCGACATCGCGCCCGGCATGCTCGACACGACCCGGCGCCTGGCCGCGGAACGCGGCCTGGACAATGTCCTGGTGCAGTATGCCGAGGCCGCCGCCCTGCCCTTCTCCGACGCCAGCTTCGACCTGGTCACCTGCCGCATCGCGCCGCACCACTTCGCCGACGTGCCCGGGTTCCTGGCCGAGGTGGCGCGGGTGCTGGCGCCGGCCGGGCGGTTCGTGCTCGAAGACAGCCTGGCACCCGACGACCCGGACACGGCGGCGTTCCTGGAGGACCTGGAGAAGCGCCGCGACCCGACTCACGTCCACAGCCTGTCGGGCGCCGAGTGGCAGGCGGCGTTCGCGGGCGCGGGACTGCGCGTTACCGACGAGGCGGTTTGGGCCAAGCGCCACCAGTTCGCGCTCTGGGTCGGCCGCGCCGGCCTCGACGCGGCCGAAATCGCGGCGCTGGAGGCCCGGGTGCTGGCCGCGCCGGCCCCGATCCGCGAGGCCTTGTTCGAGATCGAGGCGGGTTCGATCCGTGCCCTGCGCGACCGTAAGGTGATCTTCCGGCTGGAACGGGCTTGAGGCCGGACCAAAAAAACCGCAAGAATCCGGGCCAAACGGCCCCCTAGAAGCCCTAACGGGTGCCGCGGCGCGAAATCTGACCCGGCTCCGCACAAGCTTGCTTTGATTAGCCGGGCCGCTATGATCTTGGCATGTAAAAAGACCCGGGAGGCTTTAAGCCCGGCAACGGAAACAAGATCAACCAACATGGGAGGTTGGATATATGTTTAGCGTCAGAACCATGGCGACCGTCGGCATGGCCGTTTCGGCGTTGGCGATTGCCGCCGCCGGACCCGCCGCGGCCAAGGTCGAGGGCGACACCATCACGCTCGGCTCGGCGATTTCCTTCACCGGCAAATACTCGACCAACGGCATTCATGCCAAAAACGGCTACGACCTCGCGGTCAAGAAAATCAACGAAATGGGCGGCATTAAGGTCGGCGGCAAGAGCTACAAGCTGGCCGTACAATACTACGACGACGAGTCGACCCCGGCCCGCACGGCGCAGTTGCTCGAGCGGCTGATCAAGCAGGACGAAATCAAGTTCGTGCTCGGGCCGTACAGCTCGGCGACC
>CAXMQD010000641.1:0-2089 GCA_964194965.1 uncultured Acidimicrobiia bacterium
AGCCGTTGGTCAAGGCCTTCAACTGGCCCGAGATTCGCACCCGGGTGACGGTCGACGGGGTGATCGCGGTAATCGACGGCGAGGCGGTCGCGGCCGGGCGCTTCGCCGCCGATCCGGAGGCGGTCGAGGCCGAGCGCCGCGTCGACCAGAATCTGGACCACGACAGCCCGCTCGAGGAGTTGTTCGAGGACCAGTTGGCCTGTGCCGACATGGTGGTGCTCAACAAGACCGACCTCTTGGATGGCGGCGCGCTCGATGCGGTCAGCGGCGAGTTGGGCGCCAAGTTGCGGCCCGGGGTGAAATTGCTGCGGGCCTCCCACGGCACGATCGGCGCGGACGTTTTGCTGGGCCTGGGCGCGGCCGCGGAGCGCGACCTGGACGCGCGGCCCTCGCATCACGACGGCGCCGAGGACCACGATCACGACGATTTCGAAAGCTTCGACGTCGGGCTTGGCGAGATCGCCGATCCCGAAGCCCTGATCGCGCGCCTCAAGGCCGCCGTGGGTGCCCACGACGTGCTCCGCGTCAAGGGCTTCGTCGCGGTCGCCGGCAAGGACATGCGCCTGGTGATCCAGGGTGTCGGGCCGCGCTTCTCCCACTACTACGACCGCGACTGGGGCGCGGCGGAACCGCGCGCCTCGCGCCTGGTGGTGATCGGCGAGACCGGCCTCGACCGCGCCGCCATCGCCGCCGCGATTGCCGGCCCAACCTCGGGCTAGGGCCGGAAGCCGGGGAGGGCCCGCATGCACCTGCTCGCCGCCCAACCCGGTGGCATCGCCGATGGCTCCGAGCCGGTCGACCTGGGCCAGAACCCGGGCGACATCGTGGTGCTGTCCGCCGCCGATAGCGAGCTCGCCAATCTGGCCGCGGCGCGCGCCAGCCTGCCCGCGGACTTCCCGAGCCTGCGACTGGCCAACCTGATGAACCTGGCCCACAATCTCTCGGTCGACCTTTACGCCGAGACGGTAATTGCGGGTGCGCGTCTGGTGGTGGTGCGGCTCCTGGGCGGGCTCGGCTACTGGCCCTACGGAGTCGAGCAGATCGCCGCCGTCTGCCGCGAGAATGGCGCCGCGCTCGCGCTTCTGCCCGGCGACGATCAGCCAGATCCGGAACTGCTCGCGCTCTCGACCCTGTCCAAGGCGGCCTGCCACCGGCTGTGGCAGTATGGCGTCCACGGTGGGCCGGAGAACGCGCGCAACCTGCTCGCCTATGGCGCGGAGTTGATCGGCGAAGACGCCGACTGGGCCGAGCCCCGGCCCTTGCTGCGCGCGGGAATTTATTGGCCCGGCGGCGGGATCGCGAGCCTCGACGAGCTGCGCGAAAACTGGCGCGCGGATGCGCCGGTCGCGGCCATCGTGTTCTACCGGGCGCTGGTCCAGGCCGGGAATCTCGCGCCCATCGACGCCCTGATCGCGGCGCTCCAAGACCAGGGCATCAATCCCCTGCCGCTCTTTGCCGCCAGCCTGAAGGAACCGGTGTCGGCGGAAACCCTGCGCGGCCTGCTCGCCGAGGCGGGACCCGGGATCGTGCTCAACGGCACCGGTTTTTCGGTCTCCAGCCCCGGCGCCGCGCGCGCGCAAACGCCCTTCGACGAGGCCGACTGCCCGGTCCTGCAAATGGTGTTTTCGGGCGGCACGGAGTCCGCCTGGCGGGAGGCGAGCAATGGGCTTTCGGCGCGCGACATCGCCATGAACGTGGCCCTGCCCGAAGTGGACGGCCGCATCTTGAGCCGCGCGGTTTCGTTCAAGAGCGAGGCCCGCTTCGACCCGACCACCCAGTGCCCTATCGTCACCTACGCGCCGGTGCCAGACCGGGTCGAATTCGTGACCCGGCTCGCGGCCAATTGGCTGCGGCTCAGGCGGACGCCGGCCGCCGAGCGCCGGGTCGCGCTGATCTTCGCCAACTATCCGAATAAAGACGGGCGGCTCGGCAACGGGGTCGGGCTCGACACCCCGGCCGGCGCCGACAATCTGCTGCGCGCGCTGGCGGCGGCCGGCTACGACTTGGGAGAGTTGCCCGCCGATGGCGCGGCATTGATCGCGCGCCTGGCCGCCGGACCGACCAACGCCGCCACCGCCGGCCGGACGAT
>CAXMQD010000642.1:0-2866 GCA_964194965.1 uncultured Acidimicrobiia bacterium
GAGGACGGGCTGTTCCGCGACCTCTCCTTCGACACCATCGCCGGCGCCGGGGCTAACGGCGCGATCGTGCATTACCGGGCCGAGGCGGCGAGCCAAGGACGACTACGTCGGGGCGAGCTGTTTCTGCTCGATTCCGGCGCCCAATATCCCGACGGCACCACCGATGTCACCCGCACCTTGGCGATCGGCGAACCTAGCGCCGAGATGCGCGATCGTTTCACCCGCGTGCTCAAGGGCCATATCGCGCTCGCGAGCGCGCGGTTTCCACGCGGCACCAGCGGCAGTCAACTCGACGTGCTGGCGCGCCAGCACCTGTGGCAGGCGGGGCTCGACTACGACCACGGCACCGGCCACGGCGTCGGCAGCTACTTGAACGTTCACGAGGGGCCGCAGCGCATCTCCAAGGTGCCGAACCGGGTCGCGCTGGAGCCGGGCATGATCGTCTCCAACGAGCCCGGCTACTACAAGACCGGCGCCTACGGCATCCGCATCGAGAACCTGGTCGCGGTGGTCGAGAGCGAGGTCAAGGAGGAGGGCCGGGGCGGGCCAGAGGGCGGAGAGGCGGAGGAGCGGGCCATGCTTGCCTTCGAGACCCTGACGCTCGCGCCGATCGACCGCAATCTGATCGCGCCGGAGCTGCTAAGTCCAGGGGAAACCGCCTGGCTCGACGCCTACCACGCCCGCGTCCGCGTCGCCCACCAGGACAAACTCGATCCCGAGACCGCGGCCTGGCTCGACGCCGCGACCAAACCGCTGGGCGATTAGCTGGCGTGTCCGGGGGTCAGCTGCTCGGATAGTCGCCGAGCTCGGCTTCTTCCTCGGGGGCGAAGGCGATTTCGACGTGGTTGCCGTCGGGGTCGCGGATGTGGACCTGGCGGATTTCGAAATCGGGCACGATGGCGGTGCGGTAGGCGACGTCGAAGTCGCGCAATTGGGCCAGGAACTCGGCCAAACCCTCGGCGCGGAAAGCGAAGTGCTCGATCTTCGGGGTCCGGGCCGGGCCGTCCTGGGTCTGGCCATGCTGGGCGGCCGGCGCCGGGTTGTCTTGCGCGGTGGGCAGCTCGACCAAGTGCAGCGTGGGGCGGTCGCCGCAGTACAGCCACGCCCCGGTGAATTTGAACGGCGGCCGATTTCCAGGCCGGAGGCCCAAGACCCGGGCATAAAAATCGGTCAGCACACCGAGCCGGGTGGTGTGGATGGTGACGTGGTCGAGCGCGGCGAGCGCCATGGCGGGCCTATCTCTTTCTTGGAGCTAATCCAGATGGTCGAGCGAATCCGGCTCAGGCGGTGGTTTGGGCCTCGACGCCCTTCTCGCCCATGAAGGTTTCCAGCTCGCCGCTCTCGGCCATTTCGCGCACGATGTCGCAGCCGCCGACGAACTCGCCCTTGACGTAGAGCTGCGGGATGGTCGGCCAATTGCTGAACTCCTTGACGCCCTGGCGCAGGCCCGGGTCCTGGAGCACGTCGATGCCCTTGAACTTGACGTCCAGGTGCGACAGTACCTGGACGACCGCGGCGGAGAAGCCGCACTGCGGGAACACTGGCGTGCCCTTCATGAACAGCACGACATCATTGGTTTCGATTTCCTGGCGGATGCGATCCGCGGCGAGATTTTCCATGTTACGGTCCTTTTGACGTTGTTTCCCGTGGCCCGCTAGCGGGCCTAATTGATTTCGGAGCCCGTGCCCCTGGTCCGCGCCCCTGGTCCGTGCTCGGGCGCCGTTCGCTCAGCCGTCCGTCGGCGTCGAGGTCTGCAGCGCCAGCGCGTGCAGCTCGTTGCCCATGCGCCCCTGCAAGGCCTGGTAGACCATCTGATGCTGCTGCACCCGGGTTTTGCCCTTAAAGGCGTTGGAGACGACGTAGGCCGCGTAGTGGTCGCCGTCGCCGCGCAGGTCCTCGATGTTGACCTTGGCGTCGGGCAGGGCCTGCTTGATCAGGCCTTCGATCTCCCCCGGACTCATCGCCATGGCGGTCTAATCTCCAGCATGGTTGGCTCCCACATGTCTCGTCAATCACCCATATAGCGCGGCAACCAGCCCTCGTGCGCCGCGCGCAACTCGCCCAATGATATGGGGGCGCCGCCGGGCAAGGTCAACGAAGCCCCGCCGGTGACGCCGATTTGGGCGGCCGGCACCCCGGCCGTCCGCGCGGCATCGAGCAGGCGCGCCGGTTCCGCTGTGGTGATAAGATAGCGCGCCTGATCCTCGCCGAACAACCATGCGTGAAGCGGGGTTTCGGCGCCGTTTTCGGGTGCTGACGCCGGGTTTTCTATGGTGGCGCCTAGGTCTCCCGCCAGCGCCATCTCGGCCAGGGCGACCGCCAGGCCGCCGTCGGCGAGGTCGTGGCAGGCGCTGACCCGCCGGTCCCGGATCAGGCCGCGCACCAAATCGCCGTTGCGCTTCTCCGCCGCCAGGTCGACCGGCGGCGCGGCGCCCTCGCGGCGGCCGAGCGCGTCGCGCAGATAGATCGAGGCGCCCAGGTGCCCGCGGGTCTCGCCGATCAGGACGATGGCCTCGCCCGCGGCCTTGAAGGCGGTGTCGGTGGTGCGCGCGATGTCGTCGATCAGCCCGACCGCGCCGATCACCGGGGTTGGTGGGATGCCCTTGCCGTTGGTCTCATTGTAGAGCGAGACGTTGCCCGAAACCACCGGCGTGCCGAGCGCCTCGCAGGCCGCGCCGATGCCTTGGATGCAGCCGACCAACTGGCCCATGATCTCGGGCCGTTCCGGGTTGCCGAAGTTGAGGTTGTCGGTGACCGCCAGCGGTTGGGCGCCGACCGCGGTCAGGTTGCGCCAGGCCTCGGCGACCGCCTGGGCGCCGCCGGCCTCGGGATCGGCCTGACAGTAGCGCGGCGTGCAGTCGGCGGT
>CAXMQD010000643.1:0-4088 GCA_964194965.1 uncultured Acidimicrobiia bacterium
TGGACGTCGCTGCGCGCCCAGTGGCTCGGGCTCTGCCGCCAACGCAAAACAACGGAGCATGACACCTCATGACCGAGATCGGCACCGACACGATCCAGAGCTACCACGCCCACGTCTACTACGACGCGGAGACCAAGGAGACGGCGGCGCGGCTGCGCGCGGGCGTCGAGGCGCGCTTCGACATCACCATGGGGCGCTGGCACGACCGGCCGGTCGGTCCGCATCCGCGCTGGAGCTACCAGATCTTGTTCGAGCCGGCGCTGTTCGGCGAGTTGGTGCCCTGGTTGGCGCTCAACCGCGACGGCCTGACCGTGTTTGTCCATCCCAACACCGACCGAGACCTGCCCGACCACGCCGAACATGCCATGTGGTTGGGCGAATCCCCCAAACTCAATTTGAACGCGCTGCGGTGAGGCGCGCGTCTGTTTTGTTTTGAACATTCTGGACCGAACGGTCCTAAACACTTGAAGCCTAACTCGAAACATCGCGTAACCAGGAGCAAAAACCGTGTCCAATCCCAACGCCAAGACCGAAGGCAAACCATCCGCCGGCGATCGCCAGACCCGGCAGCCGGACTTGTTCGCGCCGTTTGATCTCGGTCCCTACACCCTCGCCAACCGCATGGTGATGGCGCCCTTGACCCGCAACCGGGCCGGGCCGGGGAACGTGCCCCAGGCCCTCAATGCCGCCTACTACGCTCAGCGCGCCTCGGCCGGGCTGATTATCACCGAAGCGACGCAAGTCTCGCCCCAGGGCCTGGGTTATCCCGACACCCCGGGCATCCATAGCCCCGAGCAGATCGACGGCTGGCGCCGGGTGACCGAGGCGGTACACGCCCGCGGTGGTCGGATATTCCTGCAGCTTTGGCACGTCGGGCGCATCTCGCACCCGTCGTTGCAGCCCGACGGCGCCGTGCCGGTCGCGCCTTCCGCGATCCGCCCCGAGGGCCAGGCCGCGACCTACGACGGCATGCAGGATTTCGTGACGCCGCGCGCGCTGGCCACCGACGAGATTCCCGGCATCATCGACCAGTACCAGACCGCCGCGCGCAACGCGCTTTCGGCCGGCTTCGACGGCGTCGAGGTGCATGCCGCCAACGGCTATCTGCTCGACCAGTTCCTGCGCGATGGTTCCAACCGGCGCGACGATGGTTACGGCGGCCCGATCGCCAACCGTGCGCGCCTGCTGCTCGAAGTGACCGAGGCGGTCGCGAAGGTATGGGGCGCGAACCGCGTCGGCATTCGCATCTCGCCGGTCAACGGTTTCAATTCCATGTCCGACTCCGATCCCGACGGGACCTTCGGCTACGTCGCCCAGGCGCTCAACCGCTTCGGCCTGGCCTACCTGCACGTGGTCGAGCGCAGTTTCTCGGGCGAACAGCCGGAACCGACCTACGACCGGCGCCGGCTACGCGCCGCTTTCGACGGGCCCTACATCGCCAACGGCGGTTTCGACCGCCTGCGCGGCGACTGGGCGCTGACCTCCGGCGCCGCCGATTTGGTCGCCTACGGCAAGGCCTTCCTCGCCAACCCGGACCTGCCGGAACGCTTCCGCGGGAACGCCCAGCTCAACCAACCCGATACCGCCACTTTCTACGGCGGCGACGGGCGCGGCTATACCGACTACCCGGCGCTGGAAGCTAGCGCCGCGGCCTGAATGCAACGGAGAAAAGGAGATCACCATGCCCGCATGCCGCCCCGAAGACGTCCACCGCCGCTTCGCCGAGGCCATGAACGCCGGCGACCTGAAGGCGCTCAACGAACTCTATCCTGAACGCGGCCGCCTGAACGCGCGCAAGGGGAGCGTGGCACTCCGCGACTTGCTCGCCCTCAAGCCGCACATGACGGTGGAAACTCGTAGTGTGGTGCGCACCGGTGAGGTGGCGCTGCTCGGCTCGCGCTGGCGCCTGGACGGCACCACGCCCGAGGGCCGGGCGGTCGAACTCTCCGGCACCGGCACGGAGCTGGTCCGGCGCCAGACCGACGGCAGTTGGCGCTACGTCGTCGAGCCCCAGGCCACCCAAGACCTGTTGCACTAGACGTTCTCGCCCTTGGACCGGAGGCTCGTGGGGTTGTAGCCTTTCCATTCGATGGAATCGGGGGAGCAACCCATGGAGATCGACGACTACGACCGCGCCCTGACGGCGGCGCGGGACCTGGCGGGGGACTATCTCGGCGGCCTGCGCGCGCGTCCGGTCGGGCGCGAAGTCGACCCGGCCGTGCTTGCCGCCAGGCTCGACGAACCGTTGCCCGAGCGCGGCTGCGAACCCGCCGAAACACTGGCCGAATGGTGGCGGCGCGCCGAGCCAGGGGTCATCGCCTCGCCGGGGCCGCGCTTCTTCGGCTTCGTCAACGGCGGCGCGACCCCGGCGGCTCTGGCCGGCGACTGGCTCGCTTCGGCGCTCGACCAGAACGCGAGCATGTGGCTCGGCGCGCCGGCCGCGGTCGAGACCGAGCGGGTGGTTCTGCGCTGGCTCAAGGAGTTGTTCGGCCTGCCCGGCGCTTGGGAGGGCGGGCTGACCAGCGGCGCGACCATGGCCAATCTGGTCGGCCTGGCCGCGGCGCGTCAGTGGGCCGGCGCGCGCCTCGGCTTCGACGCCGCCGAGGACGGCCTCGCCGGCCAGGCGCCGATCCGGGTCGTTTCCAGCACCGAGATACACGCCAGCGCGCGCAAAGCGCTCGGCATCCTGGGCCTGGGACGCGGTTCGGTCCGGGAAGTCCCGGCGCCGGGTGGCAGGGTCGACCTGGACGCATTTGGCGCAGCGCTCGGCGAGATCCCCGGCCCGGCAATCGCGATCGCCAATGCCGGCGAGGTGAACACCGGCGCCTTCGATGACATCGCGGGCATGGCCAAGCTTTGCGCCGCCCATGGTCCTGGCGCCTGGCTGCACGTCGACGCCGCCTTCGGCATCTTTGCCGCGCTAGCGCCTAGCCATGCCCATCTCCTGGACGGCCTCGCGCAGGCGGATTCGGTGGCGGCCGACGCCCACAAGTGGCTCAACGTGCCCTACGATTGCGGCTTCGCCTTCGTGCGCGACGGCGGTGCCCTGCGCGGCGCTTTTGCCGCCGACGCCGCCTATATTGCCGCCGAGCGGCCGGTCTGGGATCCCCACAACCACGTGCCCGAGTTTTCGCGCCGCTTCCGGGCGCTTTCGGTCTGGTGCGCGCTTAAGGCCCAGGGCCGGACCGGATATCAGGAGATCGTCGAGCGCGGCATCGCCAACGCCGCCGACTTCGCCGCCTGGGTCGTGGCCGAGGACGGTCTGGAACTCATGAATCCGGCGGCGCTCAATATCGTCTGCTTCCGCCTGACGCCCGCCGGGCTCGACCCGGAAGCGGCGGACGCGCGTAACCGCCGCGCCGTGAGCGCGCTCCAGAGCGGCGGCCGGGTTTTCGTGACCGGCACGATTTGGCGCGGCCGGGCCGCCATTCGGGCCGCCTTCGACAACTGGATGACCCAACCCGAGGACGTGGCGATCCTGAAACAAGCGGTGGCGGACCTGCGCGATCGCTGGTCCGCCTGAGCGTTCCTAGCGCCGGAAACTCGCCACCAGTTCCAGGTGGCCGGTCCAGGGGAACTGATCGACGGGGGTGACCTCGACCAGCGCAAATCCTCCGTCTACCAATATGCGAGCATCGCGGGAGAAGGTCTTGGGATTGCAGGATATTGCGATCGCTGCCGGCAGGTTCGAGCGCGCGATCTCCGTCGCCTGCTCGCGGGCGCCGGCGCGCGGCGGATCGAACACCACACAGTCGCCGCCGTCCAGGTCCTCGGCCAGCACCGGCGCGCGCGCCAGGTCCTGGGCAGTCACGGTAATGCGCCCGGCCAGATCGGCCTGACGCGCCGCGGTCCAGAGCGCGGCCAGCGCCGTCGCGTCGCGCTCCACCGCGTGCACGCGCCCGTGTTGGGCCAACGAAAACGTAAATGTGCCGCAACCGGCGTAGAGTTCGGCGATGGTCTCCGCGCCTTCGGGCAGGTAGGCGAGCACGCGGTCCACCAACGCCGCCTCGCCCGCCGCGGTCGGCTGCAAGAAACCACCCGGCGGCGGCGCGACCGGAACCCCGGCAAAGTGCAGCAACGGCGAGCGC
>CAXMQD010000644.1:0-4145 GCA_964194965.1 uncultured Acidimicrobiia bacterium
GGCCACCATAATGCTGGTATCGTCGCAATCGGACGCGCCCTTGGCCTACGGTATCTATGAGTTCATGCAGGCGGCGGCCGGCCGCGGGCCGGGTGCGGCGCTCGGTATCATCGCCGTTCTCATCGTCGGCATTGCGACGTATGCGTCGTATCGCTTTATCGAGCGCAAGGAAACCGAGCGGACGCCAAAAGCGGCGGTCGCCGCAGGAGTGTAGGCATGACATCCGAAACAACCGCCGCTGCCGTCGGCGTCAGCATCGAGAATCTGAGCCTCTCGTTCGGCGACACCGAGGTGCTGAGGGGCGTCAACCTGGAAATCGAGCCGGGCGAGCTTTTTACCTTCCTCGGGCCGTCGGGATCGGGCAAATCGACTTTACTGCGCGCGATCGCCGGCTTCGGACCCGAGCCGAAGGGGCGAATCCTGATCGGCGGCGACGAGGTTACGCGCCTGCCACCCTGGAAACGCAACGTCGGCTTGGTCTTCCAATCCTACGCGCTGTGGCCACACATGACGGTGCGCAAGAACGTCGCTTTCGGCCTGGAAGAGCATAAGGTGCCTGCCAATGAGATCCGTGGCCGAGTCGAGGCGGCTCTCGAGTTGGTCGGCCTCGGAGAGTTCGCGGAGCGCCGGCCATCACAGCTTTCCGGCGGTCAGCAACAGCGCGTCGCCCTTGCCCGCACGATTGTCATCGAGCCCAGGGTGCTGCTTTTGGACGAACCTCTGTCGAACCTGGATGCTAATTTACGCGTCCAGATGCGGCGTGAGATCCTGGATCTGCAGCGCAAGCTCGCGCTGACCACCATCTTCGTTACCCACGACCAGGAAGAAGCCAATACCATTTCGGACCGAATCGCCGTGCTTAACGACGGCATCATACAGCAGGTAGGCTCACCGATGGAGCTTTACGACGAACCGGCGAACCGCTTCGTGGCGCATTTTCTCGGCACCGCCAACCTGATCGATGGCACCGTCAGCCATAAGGACGGAACGACCCTGTTCGAGGCCGCGGACGGCATGAGATTCCCCCTAGACGGCGCCGGCATCGAGGCGGGCCGGGAGCGGACCGCCATGATCAGGCCGCAGAACCTACGCATCGCCGCGGAGGGCAGCGCGAAGGGCGAAGGCCGAGTGGAATTTACCGGCAAAGTCGAGCATCGAGAGTTCCTCGGCAGTCAGATCCGTTACTCTGTCCGCGTTGGAGATCACACGCTGGTAGTGGACGACACGCACCAGGTTGATCGGCCAACCTTCGACGTGGGCGAGGCCGTGGTGCTCGGCCTCGAGACCGGGCAGGTGCGAATTCTCAGCGGTTAGAAACGAAAGCCGGATAGTGCTCTAATTGGTCTCCAGAGTCGGCCGCCGGAGGATCGAACCCAGCGCCTGATTAAGGAGTCTATAGAAACTCCTGGCAATGTCCGGGTTGGGTCCAAAATTTCGGTACCCGATGGGCGTCAGCTACGTCTGAACCTGGGCGCACATCAGAAGAAATCAGTTAGATTCCGGACATCGCGGCCGGAAGGTTCGCAGTTGAACGGCCCAGCGGAAAAACTCGATTTGAATCCGGGTCTTGCGGCTCAGTCCCAGCTCGGCTCGCCGCCGAGATCGCGCAGGGTGACCTCGAGTTCGGTTCCGGCCGCGGCCAGGCGCGAGTCCTCGGTCGAACGCAGCACCAGGCGGGCGCCGAAGCGGCCCTCGCGGCTGAACGGATAACTGCCGATCTCGACGTCGGGGTAACGCTCCTGGAGCGCCGCCAGGCTGGGTGCCATGCGGCTTTCGGGCAGGTAGATGGTGACCGAGCGCGACTTGAGCGGCTTGCCGCCGGCCAGGCGGTGGCTCAGGCTCTCGAACATGGCCCGGGCGATCGCGGGGATGCCGGCCATGACGAAGACATTTTCGATCTGGAAGCCGGGTGCCTTGCTGACCGGATTTTCGATCAGCGCCGCGCCCTCGGGGGTCCGGGCCATGCGCAGGCGCGCCTCGGTGAGATCGCCCGGCGGGTAATGGGCCTCGAGGATGGCGCGCGCCTCGGGATGCTCGATCAACGGCACCCCGAAGGCCTTGGCGATGCTGGCGGCGGTTATGTCGTCGTGGGTCGGGCCGATGCCGCCGGTGGTGAAGACATAGGTGTAGCGCGCCCGGGCCTCGTTCACCGCGGCCGCGATGGTGTCCTCGACGTCGGGGACGACCCGGGCTTCCAGGAGCCGGACGCCGAGCTCGTTCAGGCGCTCACCGAGGAACGCAATATTGGTGTCCTGGGTGCGCCCCGATAGAATCTCGTTGCCGATGACGATGACGCAGGCGGTCACAAGCCGTTCGGACATTACTGGTATCCCGCTCCGGAAAGAATTTTGGACGCCGCTGATCTTTTACTGGCGATCGTAGCCTTTGGCTACCATGCAGGAGTTGAACAGCGAGGGCACGCGGTTGTGGCGCTCGAAGTTGCTCATGCGCCCGCGCAGCGCGATCAGGCCCAATCCTTCGGAATTGAAACTGAAGGCGGAGGTGACGTCGCTTTCGATGCGCGCGTCGTGGTCGACTTGGCCCCTCGCAAAGGCGTAGCAAGAATCCACGTCGCCCTGGTAGTCGGCGTTCGCGCCGCCGCCCGACCAAACCGTACCGTCCGGCGCCAGGACCACGACGCCTTCGGTGGTTTCGGCGTTGGCCTGCTGGGGCGCGTCTGTCGTCGATCCCTGGTCCACCTGCCGACCCCCTGCCTGAACCGTCCCGTAGGGATCGGTGCCGCCGGTGTTGGCGGAGTCGTAGGCGGAGTCGTAGGCGGAGTCGTAGGCGGAGTCTTGGGCGGAGTCTTGGGCGGCGGCGGCGGGCTGAGCCTTGTTGTCAGACGCGGCCGGCGGCGGCGCCTTGGCCGTGGGCGCGCTCGCCCAGGGCGGCGCGTAAGCGCAGGCCGAAAGCGCCAGGAAACAGGCGGCGGCAATCGAAACTGGCTGAATTAGGTTCATGAATCGAACTCCCCAGAAGCGGGAGGAGGACCCGCATCGATTCGCAAGCGGCCCTAGCCTGCGTTGACCCGCAGCAACTTGCAAGCCCCAACGCACCTCAAAAAATCGTGAGACCACGGTATTTTACCAGGCGCTTGCCGGGCCACATACCCGATCCACGGTCGAGGTGAAGCGCCGCGGCCCCGACGGGCGGCGGCTTGCCTCCCCTCGCCCGCTCCGTCCCTGGACCGCGCATGGTTGAAAGGTCCCGATTCCAACCCTAGTTTCAGATAGTGCTATTCCCCGACCCCCTCATCCGCGGACGCCTGCTGCGCCGCTACAAGCGTTTCCTCTCGGACATCGAGCTCGACAACGGCGAGATCGTGGTCGCGCATTGCGCCAATCCCGGCTCCATGACGGGCCTCAAGGACACCGGCGCGCCGGTCTGGCTGTCGCCCTCGCGCAATCCCAAACGAAAGCTCAAGTATTCCTGGGAGCTGATCCAGGTCGACGGTCATATGGTCGGCATCAACACCGCCTGGCCCAACCGCATCGTCGAGGAGGCGGTCACCGCCCAGTTGGTGCCCGAACTTGCCGGCTACCCGAGCTTGCGCCGCGAGGTGCCCTATGGCCGCAACAGCCGCATCGACCTGCTGCTCGAAGCCGCGGACCGGCCGCCGTGCTACTTGGAGGTCAAGAACGTCCACCTCAGACGTACGGCGGGGCTGGCCGAGTTTCCCGATTCCGTGACCAAACGCGGCGCCAAGCATTTGCGGGAACTCTCCGAGATGGCGGACCGGGGCGCGCGCGCGGTGATGTTCTTCCTGGTCCAACGCGGTGACTGCACCAGCTTCCAGGTCGCCGCCGACATCGACCCGGACTACGACCGGGCCCTGCATGCGGCTCTTGACCACGGGGTCGAGGTTCTGTGCTACTCTTGCCGGGTCGGCGAGAAAGCGATCGAGCTCGATCGCCCCCTGCCAGTGGCGATTTAGGGACATCAGAGACCATGACTTCCAGAGATTCCGTATTGGCAACGGACGAAGAGGCGGCGGCGGGCGACAACCGCCGCATCGTGATCCACGTCGCGGACAACTTCGAGAGCATGCGCCGGGCCGGCAAGCTGGCGGCGGAGACCCTCGATTTCATCACGCCCGAGGTGGGTCCCGGAGTCACGACGGAGCGGCTCGACCGCCTGTGCCACGA
>CAXMQD010000645.1:0-13379 GCA_964194965.1 uncultured Acidimicrobiia bacterium
GCCGCGCACGGCCCCGTCGTCGGCGCGGATTTCGAGGCCGATGGCGCCCTGAGCCACGGCCGGCAGCATATCCTCCGGCGCCAGCACCGCGCTGACCTCGCCGGCCTTGCCCAGGCGCTTGAGCCCGGCCATGGCCAAGAGCGTCGCGTCGACCTGGCCCTCGGCCAACTTGCGCAGCCGGGTCTCGACGTTGCCGCGCAACGGCACCACTTTGAGATCGGGCCGCGCCAGCAGTACCTGAGCCTGGCGCCGGAGCGAGGCGGTGCCGACCACGGAACCCGCGGGCAGCCCGGCCAGGTCTTGGCCACCGGCGGAGAAGATCGCATCGCGCGGGTCCTCGCGCGGCAGAATGGTGCTGATTTCAAGCCCTTCGGGCAGCCAGGTCGGCACGTCCTTCATGGAGTGCACCGCCGCGTCGATGCGGCCCGCCAGCAGGGCTTCCTCGATCTCCTTGGTGAACAGGCCCTTGCCGCCGATCTCGGCGAGCGTTCGGTCCTGGACCTGGTCGCCGGTGGTCGTGATGACCACGATCTCGACCGCGGCCTGTTCCGACAGTTCCGGATGCACGGCGGCCAGGCGCGCGCGCACCTCGTTCGCCTGCGCCAGCGCCAAGGGGCTGCCGCGCGTACCCAGTCGAAGACGTGGCGTTTCGGCCATGGCGCAAGCTTAACGGCGTGAACGCGTACGGCGCAAGTACGGCTTCGTGCATGGTGGCCAAAAGGTTGTGGAAAGCGTAGTCTCGGCGGAACATGACCGCGCCCACGGCCTCCCCCATGAACATCCTCGGCATCGAAACCTCCTGCGACGAGACCGCGGCGGCGGTGGTGACGGGGGGGCGCGAGATCCTGTCCGATCTGGTGCTCTCGCAGCTCGACGAGCACCGGCCCTACGGCGGCGTGGTGCCGGAGATCGCGGCGCGCAGCCACCTGGATCACATCGACGGCCTGGTCGCGCGGGCGCTGGACGAGGCCGGACTCGGTTTCGCCGAGCTCGACGGGGTCGCGGCGACCGCCGGGCCCGGGCTGATCGGCGGCGTCTTCGTGGGCGTCATGACCGGCAAGGCGATCGCGGCGGCGCGCGGCCTGCCGTTCCTGGCGGTCAACCATCTGGAGGGCCACGCGCTGACCGCGCGCCTGACCCACGACTTGGATTTTCCCTATCTACTGCTCTTGGTCTCCGGCGGTCACTGCCAGTTGGTCGCGGTCGAAGGCGTCGGCCGCTACCGCAAGCTGGGCGGCACGCTGGACGACGCGATCGGCGAATCCTTCGACAAAACCGCCAAGATGCTCGGCCTGGGCTATCCCGGTGGGCCGGAGGTGGAGCGCGCGGCGCGGGCCGGCGATCCGGCGCGCTTCGACCTGCCCCGGCCCTTGCGCGGCCGCGACAATCTGGATTTTTCGTTCTCCGGGCTCAAGACCGCGGTGCGCCACCAGGCCGAGGCGGCCGGCGCGCTCGGCGCGGGGCCGGATTCCCAGGCCGCGCGCGACATGGCGGCCTCGTTCCAGGCCGCGGTCGCGGACGTGCTCGCCGACCGCTGCGCCCGCGCGCTCGACCGCTTCCAGGAGCAGGCCGGCCGGCGCGGGCCGCTGGTAGTGGCTGGCGGGGTCGCGGCCAACGGCTATCTGCGCGCGCGTCTGGACGCGGTGGCGGCGACGAGCGGCGCCGCCCTGATCGCACCGCCACCCCGGCTGTGCACCGACAACGCCGCCATGATCGCCTGGGCCGGGGTCGAGCGCCTGCGCGCCGGCCTCACCGATCCCCTCGACTTCGCGCCGCGCCCGCGCTGGCCGCTCGAGGAGCTGCGCGCGGCGGAAAGCGCGTGATGGTGTCCGGGCAAACGACCGTGGCGGTTTTCGCTGGGCTCGGCGCAGTTTCGGGCGCTATCGCCACCGGGCTTCTCATTGTGCTTCCCGGCCATTGGCAGTTCGAGAGCGCCGATCTGTTTATTCTCTCACCCCTGTCGATTGTGGCCGGCCTTGTGTTCGGCGTCATTTTCGGCACATTTTTGCGATACCTTGGCCTGGCGAGTTCGCGGGTCGCGGTACTTTACGCGGCGGCTTCGACCGTATCCTACTTCTTGGCGGTCAACCTTGCCTTGCACTTGGTCGATACCATCGAAGCGGTATGGCTGCTCGGCGCGATCGTCGGATTTGCCGGCGCCGCCTGTTTGACCGCGGCAGCGGCGCGGCTGTTTCCCTTCGCGCGGCAACTTGGGCCGGCCGTACTGATGTTGGTTGCGGGTGGGCTCCTGGGGACACTTCTGGAAGCGCCGATGCGGAGCGGCAGCGGTTTTTTGGATTGGCTGGCACTCGTCGCGCCTTGGCAAGCCGGCTACGCCGCGGCCTTCGCGACCGCGCTGCCGGCGGTCGGCGCCGCGGAGAGGTAGCGGACCATGGAGCGCATCGGCGTCATTGGGGCGGGGGCCTGGGGCACGGCGCTGGCATTGGCGGCACGGCGCGCGGACCGCGAGGTGGTGCTGTGGGCCCGCGATCCGGAGCTGGCGGCGGAGATCGGGACGCGCCACGAGAACCCGCGCTACCTGCCCGGCGTCGCCCTTGACCCGGAAATTCGCGCCACCGCCTCCCTCGCCGAGGCGGCGGCCTGCGACGCGCTGCTGCTGGTCACCCCGGCCCAGGCGCAGCGCGAGATCGCGGCCGCGCTGGCGCCGCACCTCGGTCCCCATTCGGCCCTTGGGCGGCCACTGGTGGTGTGCAGCAAGGGCATCGAGCGCGGCAGCGGCCAATTGATGACCGAGGTGCTGGCCGAGGTGCTGCCGGGCCGCACCACGGCGGTGCTCTCGGGCCCGACCTTCGCGCTCGAAGTGGCGCGCGGCCTGCCGACCGCGGTGACCCTGGCGACCGAGGACGCGGCCTTGGGCGCGGCGTTGGTCCAGGCGTTGGGCAGCCGGGCGTTCCGGCCCTACCTCTCCGACGACGAGGTCGGCGCGCAGATCGGCGGCGCGGTCAAGAACGTGATCGCGATCGCCTGTGGCATCGTGACCGGGCGCAAGCTCGGCGACAACGCGCGCGCGGCATTAATCACCCGCGGCCTGGCCGAGATCGCGCGCCTGGGCCGGGCCAAGGGCGCGCGGCCCGAAACCCTGATGGGGCTCTCGGGCCTGGGCGACTTGACGCTCACCTGCACCTCGACGCTGTCGCGCAACTATTCGCTTGGGGTGGCACTTGGGGAAGGCGAAACCCTGGAGGCGCTCATGGCCGGGCGGCGCAGCGTGGCCGAGGGCGTGTTCTCCGCGGGCGCGGCGGTGGCGCTGTCCCGGAGCCTCGGCGTCGAGATGCCGATCGCCGGTGGCGTCGATGCGATCCTCAACCAAGGCGCCCCGATCGAGGCCGCCATCGAGGACCTGCTCGCCCGCCCGTTCCGCGCCGAGTTTCCCTGAGACGCAACGATAATTAGAGCATTATCCGACCCTACGGGGTCATTTGATAGGCCAGGTGGTTATGAAATCTTGGTTGCGCTCACATCGATCGGTGGGGAGGTTCTGAGCGTCTGATAGACGACACAATATCTTTCCGTGAGTTTGATCAAGGTCGCCAATTGTTCGTCCGTCAGGTCACCGTCAATATTGAATGAAAGACGAATATCGCGAAACCCAACCGGGGCCTGCTTTTCGACACCGAGCGTACCTTTGAAATCGAGATCGCCTTCGGCAGTGATGCGGGCATCCTGGACATCCAGTTCGAGCGCCGTCGCCACCGCATTTAGCGTTACACCAGCACAAGCGACCAGTGCCTCAAGGAGCATGTCACCGGAACAGGCATGCAGCCCGGTGCCGCCGGTCGCTGGGTGCAGGCCTGCCTCGACCAGTGCGCGACCGGTTTCTACCGAACAGGTAACACCCTCGCCAATCGCTCCTTGGGCTTTGAGGGTGATTATTGCGGCGTCAGGATCGTCCCGGTACCGCGCTTTTATTGGTGTCTGAAGATCTTTGAGTTCCGCAGCGTCCATGTTTTCTTTCCTTCACGGGGCGCGTTCCGCGTCCGGCGATGGGGCGTAATTCTGATCCACCACACTAGAGAGAAAGCTAGGGATTGGCTTTTCCAATGTCAAACAGGGGAGAGGTGCCGGCCCCGACGGCTACCGATGATGCTGGCGTTCCCGATAGAGACGTGGACATATCCCTACACTGGTTTCGGGGGTGCACTAGGTGTCTTCAAAAACTTCGGCCTTGATCTTGCTCGCGTTCTGCGAAGTCGCGGCCTTGGCACTCTGGTTCTCCGCGACGGCGGTGCTGCCATCGCTCCAGGCCGAGTACGATGTCGGGCCGACATTGGCCGCGCTTTACACCTCCGCGGTGCAGTTGGGCTTTGTTATTGGGACGTTGCCCAGCGCCTTCCTCGGGCTCGCCGACCGGCTCGACATGCGGCGTTTCTTCATGGCGTCGTGCCTTCTGGCCTCGGGCGCCAACGCCGTCATCCTGGTGGTCGAGCCAACCTCGTCGACGGTCATTATCTGTCGCTTTGTCACGGGCATCGCGATGGCCGGAATCTACCCGGTCGGCATGAAGCTCGCAACCACCTGGGCCAAGGGCGACCTAGGTCTCTTGGTCGGGGTTCTGGTCGGCGCTTTGACCCTGGGCACCGCGGCACCGCATCTCTTCAACGCCTTGGGTGGCGTCGATTGGCGCTTCACCATCGCGGCGACGTCGCTTGCCGCGTTGGTCGCCGCGCTGGTCATTAATCTGGTGCACGTCGGTCCGAATCACCCGACCTCTCGACGGTTCGAAACGGCGATGGCGTTGAAGGCTTATTCCAAGCCGTCGCTCAGGCTCGCGAATTTCGGGTATCTGGGCCACATGTGGGAGCTTTACGCCATGTGGGCTTGGATCGCTGTCTTCCTGCAGGCGAGCTTCTCGGTGCATCTTGAGGCGGCGGCGCTTTGGTCGCGACTCGCCACGTTCGCCGTCATCGGTGTCGGCGGGGGGCTGGGCGCCGTTCTCGGTGGGCTGCTCGCGGACCGGATCGGGCGAACGGCACTGACCATTGGCGCGATGGCATTGAGCGGAACCTGCGCGATCGTCATCGGCTTCTTGTTCGGCGCCGCGCCCTGGCTGGTGTTTTCTTTCGCCTTGTTCTGGGGCGTGGTGGTGGTCGCCGATTCGGCTCAGTTTTCGGCCTCGATCGCGGAGCTTTCCGAGCCCGGGACCGTCGGCACCATGCTAACCATGCAGACCTGCGTCGGGTTCGTTCTGACGCTCGCCACCGTGCACCTGGTGCCGTCCCTGGTGGACGCGGTCGGCTGGCGCTACGCGTTCGCCGCCCTCGCCATCGGCCCCTTCTTCGGCGTCTGGGCCATGGTCCGACTCCGCCGCCATCCCGACTCAGCTCGAATCGCAGGCGGACGCCGCTAGAGTGCGATCGTTTCATATTGAATCAATTTGAAACGTGAATCGCCCTCTAACTCAATATGTTCGGACCGATGTTCGTCCGTTTCTACAAGGCGTGGGAAGCCGCGGCCTTTAACGCATCGATCCGCGCTTTGAGGACGGCCTCGGCGTCCTCGACGCCTTCGATTCCGACCGGCATCGGCGCCTCGCCGGGATCCAGGAAATGGGTTTCCAGATCGAGCCGCGGTGAGTTGCGGAGGGTCTGGTAGACAACGCAGTAACGCTCGGTCAACTCGATCAATCTGTCGCGCTCCGCCGGCGTCAGGTCAACGTCCAGTTCGAAGCGGAGCCTCACGTCCGAAAATCCGACCGCCGTATCGGGGTCGACGCCCAGAGCGCCGCGGAAATCGAGATCGCCTTCGGCCCGCACGGTGCCGCTCTTCAGCCGAATGTCGAGGGCTGTCGCCACGGCTTTCAGGGTGACCCCGGCGCAGGCCGCCAGGGCCTCCAGCAGCATATCGCCCGAGCAGACGGTCTGTTTGCCCCCGCCGGCGGCCGGATGCAGACCGGCGCTCACCACTTCGCGGGCGGTATCGACCTTGCAGATGATATCTTCGCGGTCGATTCGCCCGGTGGCTTTCAGCGTGATCCGCGCCGCATCGGGCTCTTCGCGAAGCCGCACTTTGAGCGGCGCCTGTATCGACCGAAGTTCCTTTGCGTCCATGGCTTCTTCCCTCCACGATCGCAGTCTAGCCGCAGATTGCGGGCCTTGCGGTTGCAATCCCCGGCTCTTCGGCCAACACTCTGCCCTGGTGAATATAGGATGGCAAGAACCCGTAGGGGAGAACAAACCGTGGCTTTCTGGTTGATGAAATCCGAACCGGGCGCTTGGTCCTGGAACGATCAGGTCAAAGACGGAACCGCCGAGTGGGACGGCGTGCGGAATTATCAGGCGTCCAACAACATGAAGGCGATGAAGCTCGGCGACCGCGCCTTCTTCTATCATTCGGTCAACGAGAAGCAGGTGGTCGGCATCGTCGAAGTGGTCAAGGAGTACTATCCCGACCCGACCGACGCGCGCGGACGTTTCGGCATGGTCGACGTGAAAGCGGTCAGGCCGTTCGCCGAACCGGTCACCCTGGCCCAGATCAAGGTCGAACCCCGCCTGGCCGAGGTCGCCCTGGTGCGCCAGTCGCGGCTCTCGGTGCTGCCGCTCAAGGCCGCGGAGTGGAGGCTAATCTGCAAGATGGGCGGAACGAAACCTTGAGCGAGGCGGTTCCCGGCGCCGGCCCGGCCAGCGGCCCCGCCCCGGCCGGCCGCGTGCTGTGCCGGCTCGACGATATCGAGGACGGCCAGGCCAAGAGTTTCTCGTTCGGGGAGGGAATGGACGCGCGCGAGATCTTCGTGGTGCGCGAGGACGACCGGGTGTTCGGCTACGTCAACTCCTGTCCGCATCTGGGCACGCCGCTCAACTGGGCCGGCGACACCTTCATCAGCGAGGACAGCGGGCTGATCATCTGCGCGACCCACGGCGCGCTGTTCGAGATCGAGGACGGCGCCTGCGTCTCCGGACCCTGCGCGGGACAATCGCTGGAAGCCGCTCCGGTGACCGTCGATCGCGCGGGCCGGGTCGTGCTGACCGGGGGCTGAAACCAAAGGTCCTCTCCGGACCCGCCGCCACGTCTTGTTTCCCCTCGGATTTCCAGAAATAATCATGGCTCTTGTGCGGAACGTGCCTTTGGCGTGGCCGGACAGCAACCGACCGAGAGGGAGGCAGTCGCGATGTCGGAAGTTCAGGTTTATCCCGTGCGCGAAGAGGTGGCGGCCAACGCGCTGTGCACCGAGAAACAATACTTCGAAATGTACAAGCGCTCGGTCACCGACCCCGAGGCCTTCTGGGCCGAAGAGGGCAAGCGCATCGACTGGATCAAGCCCTACAGCAAAATCAAGGACGTGTCCTTCGGCAAGGACGTGCATATCAAGTGGTACTACGACGGCACGCTCAACGCCTCGGCCAACTGCCTGGACCGGCATCTCGCGACCAAGGGCGATCAGACCGCGATCCACTGGGAGCCCGACGACCCCAAGGGCGAGAGCCGCAAAATCTCCTACCGCGAGCTGCACGAGGAGGTCTGCCGCTTCGCCAACGGCCTCAAATCGATCGGCGCCAAGAAGGGCGATCGAATCACCATCTACATGCCCATGGTGCCCGAGATCGTCGTTGCCATGCTGGCCTGTGCGCGCATTGGCGCGATCCACTCGGTGGTATTCGGCGGTTTCTCGCCGGAAGCGCTCGCCGGACGCATCAACGACTGCAAATCCAATATCGTCATCACCGCCGACGAGGGCCTGCGCGGTGGGCGCAAGATCCCGCTCAAAGCCAGCACCGACGAATCGCTCAAGAAGTGCTCGACGGTGGACAAAGTGGTGGTGATCAAGCGGACCGGCGGCACCGTCGATTGGGTCGAAGGCCGCGACGTCTGGTACCACGACCTGGTGGCCGCCGCCTCGCCCGACTGCCCGCCCGAGGAGATGGACGCGGAGGACCCGCTGTTCATCCTCTACACCTCGGGCTCGACCGGCACGCCCAAGGGCGTGGTGCACACGACCGGCGGCTACATGGTCTACACCAACATCACGTTCAAATATATTTTCGACTACCACGACGACGAGGTGTTCTGGTGCACCGCCGACGCCGGCTGGATCACCGGGCACAGCTACCTCGTCTACGGCCCGCTTTCCAATGGCGTCGTCAACGTGATGTTCGAAGGCGTCCCCAACTATCCGGACGCCGCGCGCTTCTGGCAGGTCTGCGACAAATTCAAGGTCAACATCTTCTACACCGCGCCGACCGCGATCCGCGCGCTAATGGGCGCCGGCGACGAATTCGTCGCCAAGACCTCGCGCGAGTCGATCCGGCTCCTGGGTACGGTCGGCGAGCCGATCAATCCCGAGGCCTGGATGTGGTATGACCGGGTGGTCGGCGAGGGGCGCTGCCCGATCGTCGACACCTGGTGGCAAACCGAAACCGGCGGCATCCTGATCACCCCGCTGCCGGGCGCGACCCCGCTCAAGCCCGGCTCCTGCACCCGGCCGTTCTTCGGCATCCAACCGGTGGTGATCGACAAGGACGGCAACGAGGTCGAGGGCCCGGGCGAGGGCGCGCTGTGCATGCGCGATTCCTGGCCCGGCCAGATGCGCACCCTCTATGGCGACCACGAGCGCTTCGTGAAGACCTACTTCTCGACCCCGGTCGGCAAGTACTTCACCTCCGATGGCTGCCGCCGCGACGAGGACGGTTATTACTGGATCACTGGCCGGGTCGACGACGTGCTCAACGTCTCGGGCCACCGCATGGGCACCGCCGAGGTCGAATCCGCGCTGGTGGTCCATCGCGACGTCGCGGAAGCCGCGGTGGTCGGCTACCCGCACGACATCAAGGGCCAGGGCATCTACGCCTACGTGACCCTCAACGCCGGGATCCAGGCGAGCGACGAGCTGCGCAAGGAACTGGTCCAATGCGTGCGCAAGGAGATCGGCCCGATCGCCTCGCCCGATCTGATCCAGTTCGCGCCGGGCCTGCCCAAGACCCGTTCGGGCAAGATCATGCGCCGCATCTTGCGCAAGATCGCCGAGGACGACTTCGGCAACCTCGGCGACACCTCGACCCTAGCCGAGCCCGCCGTGGTCGAAGACCTGATCGAGAATAGGATGAACAAGTAGGGCGCGGCTACGACGCCGGGTTGGGGCGTTAGCGCAACGCCTCCGCCAATGCCACGATCCCCGCTTCGATTTCGGGTTCGGAAACTGCGGCGTAGCCGAGCAGGAGGCCTTGCTCCGGTGGGGCGGTCGCGCCCGGCTTCAGGTAGTAGGCCGACAGCGGCGGGGTGGCGAGGCCGGCGGCGGCGGCGCGGGCGGCGGCCGCGCGATCGTCCATGCGCGCTTTGAGTTCCGGCGCCAGGCGCGCCACCAGGTGTAAACCGGCGGCGTCGGGGGCGAGCTCCAACAAGCCATCCAGGTGGCGCGCGGCGGCGGCCAGCAGGCAATCCCGGCGCGCGCCGTAGAGCAGGCGCATACGGCGCACGTGGGCGGCGAAGTGGCCGTCCTCGAAAAACGCGGCGAGCGCCGGCTGGGCCACCGCGGAGGGGTGGTCGTCGAGCGCCGCGCGGGCGCGGGCGAGCGGTTCGGCGAGCGCGGCCGGCACCACCAGGTAACCGAGCCGCAGCGAGGGAAACAGGATTTTGGAGAAGGTCCCGAGGTAGATCACCCGGCCGCCGGCGCCGTGCGCACTTGAGTTCTCATCCCCCGCCCCGTCCCCCGCGCGGTCGGCGTCGAGGCCTTGGAGCGCGGCCAACGGCCGGCCGGCGTAGCGGAACTCGCTGTCGTAGTCGTCCTCGATAATCCAGGCATCCGCCTCCCGCGCCCAGTCGAGCAGCTCGAGGCGGCGGGCGAGCGACATGGTGACGCCGAGCGGATACTGGTGCGAGGGCGTGACCACGGCGAGCCTGGCCGTGGGCGCGCGGCGCCGGCCCTCGGCCACCGAGATGCCGTCCGGCCCGACCGGCAGCGGCACCAATTTCGCCTGGGCCGCCAGCAGGGGTCCGCGCAAACCCAGGTAGCCCGGCTCCTCGATCCAGGCCGCCGCAGCCGGTTCGAGCAGCAGCCGCGCCACCAGGTCGAGGCCTTGTTGGGCGCCGGAGGTGACGATCACCTGGGTCCAGTCGCAGCGCAGCGCCCGGACCGCGCAGAGGTAACCGGCGATGGCCTCGCGCAGCGGCCTAAATCCGGCGGCATCGCCGTGCAACGCCAGTGATTCCGGCGGCCGGCGCCAGGCCCGGCCCAGCAACCGGCCCCAGATCTCGAAGGGAAAGGCGCCGAGGTCCGGGATGCCCGGGGTGAAGGCGCGCGGCGCCCGGTCCCGGGATGGCGCGGCCGGGCGCAACGCCGCCAGCGCCCGGCCACGCGCCGACAGCCGGCCGAGACCGCCGAGACCGCCGGACGCGCCCGGGGACGCACGCGTTGGACGTGCCGGCCGGGGCGCCGCGAGCCGTTCCTCGGGCAGCACCCGCGAGACGTAAGTGCCCGAACCGTGGCGGCCCTCCAGATAACCCTCGGAGAGCAACTGGTCGTAGGCCGCGACCACGGTATTGCGGGCACAGCCGAGGTCGCGCGCCAGGCCACGGCTCGAGGGCAGGCGCGTGCCCGGCGCCAGGCGGCCGCTGAGGACCAGCTCGCGGACCCGGCCGTAAAGCTGGCGGTGCAGCACCGCGCCCTCCGCCAGCGAATCGCGGGCGAGGCCGAGAAGCGGCGCGCTGGAAGCTTGGCGTGGCATGGCCGGCTCCACAAGTGGTTCCACTAATTATCTAAAAGTGGCCCTATTCTAGCAACCACTTTAAAGCTAGTTTTGCCGCCGCCCGCCCGGGGAAATCCGGGACTCTGATGACGGAGAACTAAAAACCATGACCGCCGCCGCCGATAGCGCCACCATCGACTACCCCCCGACCGAGCACACACGCATCAAGCGCCAGCACGAGCGCGCGGTTTACGATCGCAAAACGGTGCACGAAATCCTCGACGCCGGGCTGCTGTGCCACGTCGGTTACACGATCGATGGCCAGCCCTACGTGACGCCGACCTGCTATTGGCGCGATGGCGAGCGGGTCTATTGGCACGGCTCCTCGGCCAGCAAGATGCTGCGCCGCCAGGAACTGGGAGTGCCGGTCTGCTTCACCGTATCCCTGCTCGACGGCTTGGTGCTGGCGCGCTCGGGCTACCACTCCTCGATCAACTACCGCTCGGTGATGGCCTTCGGTGAGGCCGAACGGGTCACTGACGAGGCCGAAATCCTGGCCGCGCTCGAGGCGTTTCAGGAGCGCCTGACCCCGGGCCGCTGGGCCGAGCTGAGGCCGGTCAACGATCAGGAGCTCAAGGCAACCACGGTGATGTCCCTTGAGCTCAAGGAGGTCGCGGCCAAGGTGCGCCCGGGTCCGCCGAGCGACGACGAGGCGGATTACGGCCTGCCGGTCTGGGCCGGGGTTGTGCCGGTACGCTACCAGGTCGGCGCGCCCGAGGACGACCCGCGCCTCGCATCCGGCATCGCGCAGCCCGCGTACCTGAGCCAGGTTCGGATCGGATAATGCTCTAATTCCCCGCGCGCTCGGTGATCCCGGCTTGGCGGGCGCGGATGTTTTCGGGCCAGCGCGACTTGATGTAGGCGAGCACGGCGCGGATCTCGTCGTCGCTCAGCACCGCGCCGAAGGGGCCCATGGCGGTCCGGTAATCCGAACCGACCAGGGCGGCGGTCCCGCGCTTGGTGATCTCGAACAGCTGCCCGTCGGGATGATGCCAGGTGTGGCCGGACTGGTCATGGGGCGGCGCGGGCAATAGCCCATCGGGCTTGCGCTGGCGCCAGTTGGGCTCGCCCTCCAACTCGGCCCCGTGGCACGCCGCGCAGTGCGCGCCGTAGAGCGCGCCGCCCAGGGCCAGCCGGGCCGAATCCGGCGCCGTGGCCGTGGCCCCGAGAAGACGCTCGTAGGCCAGATACCCGGCGCCGGCCAAAAGACCGGCCAACGCCACTCCAAGAATCAGGGTCCTGCCGCCAACACGCATCCCGTGCTCCTGCCATTATCACCGGGCTGGGCAAGCTGGGGGTTCCAGGTGCGGGAATGTCAAGCACCGGACCGAATTGAGGCCGTGCATAAAAAATAGTCACAACGCCGATTATTGTTTTTTATAAAACCTCTAAACCTTCAACCCGAAGAATCCGTCCCGACCTGCTCGCACCAAGAGGCCCGACGGCGGCCGTCGTAGGGTCGCGCCAAACCCGCGGCGATCAGGTCCTGTCCCAGGTCCGTCCCGTCCAGGGTCTCGACCCGCGCGAGCACACGCCCCGCGAATTTACCGTACCGAACCTCCCGCAATCGAATCTCCCCGGCCCCAGCCCCGGCCCCGGCTCCAGCCTTGGCCCCAACCCCGGAGTCCGCCGGATCGAGCCGGGCCAGAAGGTAGGCCCTCGCACGCCGCGCCAGGTCTTTTTCGCGGTCGCATTTGCCCTTGAGCTCCGGCGCGTCGATCCCGGCCAGACGGACCCGGATGTTGAGATCCTGGCCGAGCCAAATATGGACCCGGACCTCGAGGGTATCGCCGTCGATGACCGAGACGACCCACGCCGGCAGCGGCCCCGACAGGCGTTCCCCGGCTCCGAGCCGCCCCGGCGCGCCGCCCAGGACCAATCCCACGAGAACCGGTGCGGCGAACACCAGGAACGCCACCCAGCGCAACCGGCGGGCGCGCCCAGTCGACGCGCGCGGTGGCCCCGACGCCCCTACTGGCGCCAAAACCTCCGTTCTGTCGCTTGGTCCGATCGACGTCACGTGGATACTCAATCCACCATCAGCACGCATAAGACGTTTATTATATAAATGACTATCGCAACAATTGCGATAAGAGATTTTAATCTCTGATTTTACGGAATACAAGAAGAACTAGGAACATTCTCTCGGATGGGCGATGTTCACGGTGGGCCGGACCCGGGCTTAGAAGTCGACGCAGATGCCCTTGCGCTCCCAGTCGCCATAGCGCGTGGGCTCGGGACCACTGGGGCCGCCGGTCTCTACCGCCTTGCCAACTGTGCTGGGCTTTTCGGATTTGGCGGGCTTTTCGAACCTGTTGGCCTTGGCGCCGGGGGGTGCCGACGCCTTGGGACGGGCGTCGCGAAGGGGCCGGGGCTCGTGAGCTGTGAAGCGGCGGGTCATGACGTTGATATGGCGCCGGGACCCGCGCGCGTCAATCACCCGGTCGCCCAGGCGCCCGGGTGATGGGGCGATGGGGCGATGGGGTGCCAGGCCAGGGCGATCGTGCTAAAGCCCTGGCCATGACCCACCCATCCCGCGAACCCCGCGCGGTCGCTTTCCGGCTCTTGGCGCAGGTCCTGGACCGGCGCCGGCCGCTCGACGAAGCGCTTGCCGACTCGAACGGCTTCGCGTCCCTGGCCCCGCGCGACCGCGCCCTGGTCCGGCGGCTATTGGCGACTCTT
>CAXMQD010000646.1:0-1661 GCA_964194965.1 uncultured Acidimicrobiia bacterium
CGCGCTCGTCGGTGATCAACTCGTGATCGCGAACCGTCATCACGGTGCGAGTCGCGGCTTGATTGCGGGCGCTGACCCGGCGGATTCCGATCGCGCGCTTGTTCGGATCGATCGAGGGTTCGAGAAGCTCGGGTTCGCTCATGGCAGCGTCATTTCCAGGATATCCAGGCCCCAGTCGCGGTCGAGCAGGTAGATCAGGCCGTTGCCGTCCACGTCCACGTCGTTGCTTTGCGGGCTCGCGGCGCCGTTCACCGGCTCCGGAATGAAGTGGGCCACCTCCTTGGGCAGGCGCGGATCGGCGACGTCCACGACACGCAGCCCGCCAGCGAACCAGGTGAGGTAGACCAGCGTTCCGTCCATTTTCTCGCGGAACTGATGGGCGCCGAATCGCCCGGAGCCCCGGCCCCAAGGACTGTCCAACTCGCTCACGTCGAATATCGAGAGCGGCTGCATATTGCCGGGATCGGTGACGTCGAAGACCCACATGAAACCGTGCAAGCGGCCTTTCAGGTGCTTGTGCTCCTCGTCGATAACGATCGCAATGCGCCGCCCGTCGATCTCCTGCTCCAGGGGCAGGAATGTGTGACTCGGTTCGGGGATCGGCGGATGATAGTTGTATTCGCCGATCGTCTTGGGATTCTTAATGTCGCTGACATCGATGATCCGGAGCCCCGCCTGCCAACAGGCGGCCCAGAGTTCGTTGCCGGCGCGCATCGCATGGTGCAGGCGGTTCTCGTAACCGCGCCCGATCGGGGTTTCGCCACCGGCCACGTGCTGGCCGGGCATCGACCAACGGGACACCTCGACTGGCTTGGCGGGGTTGGCGACATCGTAGATGACCAGGATATTGCCGTTATAGCCCTCCATTTCGGTCGACATGTAGGCGTAGTTCTCGTCGACGTCGAAGCGGTGGACGCCGAAACCGAAAGTCTTTTGGTGGACGAGCAGCTTCGGATTTGCCTTATCGGCAATGTCGTAGATGCAGAACCCGCCGCTGTCGTATCCGCGCTCCCGCGCCGTATCGAGGGCCGGAATGTCGGCCTCGGAAACGCCCGCCGCGGCCGCGACCTCGGCCGGGTTCGCCTCGCGGCCGAGGTCGCCGGCGAGCTTGGCGCGGACCTCGGGTAGCGCGTGGCCCTTGCGCAGGAAGTGGCGCTGGTCCTGTTCCACGTTTGTGTACATCAGGTCGCCGACGACCCGAACCTTGTGGGTATGGGAAAATTCGTCCGGCGTATCCAGCCGGGTCACGATCCGCGGATTGCCGGGGTCGGAAATATCGATGATCGAGGTTCCATGAGGCGGCTTCATGTGGCCGACGTAAGCATAATCTCCCTGAACCACGACCTGGCCGCCACCTTCAAGATCCAGGTGTCCGATGCGCTTGATGTTGTTCGCCAGCGCGATTTCTCCGTTTGTCGTCATAACGTATTCTCCTTCAGGGACCGGTTGCCATCGCGGCGGCCGGCGGGTGCGGATGTCGCGAGTATCGGCGGTGGCGTGGACAGATCAGATATTAAGGCGTTTCATGCCGCCTGGCGGGTATCGAGTTCCCGCCGCGGCGCCGGGCGGGATCGCCTGGTCCAAGGCGCCGACCTCGTCGTCCGTGAGTGCGATCTCGACCGCCGCGGCGTTGGCCTCCAGATATTCATGATGCTTGGTGC
>CAXMQD010000647.1:0-2389 GCA_964194965.1 uncultured Acidimicrobiia bacterium
GTCGTTGGAGCTGATATTTCAGCAATTTCACATCTTGGAAACGTTAAAGAAATGAAATTAATTTTTGGCTCGAAGGATACAAGGCTCGAATATGACCTCGAGGATAGCCGCAAGGAAGCTGGACACCCGCATTAACCGGAAGAATTTTCATCGGATTGGCGTCATATAGTCGAAGACGGCCGGCAGCGTGGTTTTTGGGTGGTTTTGGCGCTGATTTTGCGCCTGTTCAGGGCGTTGAGGCACCCATTTCGGGCGTCTGGACAGACTCATCCCGTCTGCCTTCGTCTTTCATGGAAGACCAGCCGGTCCATGTTGTAGGCGATGTTGGCCAGGGTCAGTTTGGCCTCGGCGCGGGCCAGGCCGATGGTGCGGATCATGAGGCCGAAGCGGTTCTTCTGGTGGGCGAAGACATGCTCGACCCGGGCGCGGATGCTCGACTTCTTCGCATTGGCCCGCGACGTTGCCTGTGCCATCGGCTTGCCCCTGGGCTTGCGCCGGTGGATGCGGCTGGTCAGCATCTTCGCTGCCAGCCACTTCTCATTCGCTCGGGAGCGATAGGCGCTGTCCGCCCACACATCGCTGCTGGTATTGTCAGGGCCAACGACCCACTTCAACATCCGCCCGTCGGCCTGCGACGCCGAGGTCACTGCGCAACCCCGGATAAACCCGTACTTCCGGTCAATGGCGATGTGCGACTTGTAGCCGAAGGTCGGGATCGCGATCATCGGCAGCGGCGTCCCATCGGTCCGATACCGGACCTTGCCGCCGATCTTCAACGTCCAGCGCGCGTCGACGTCCTTCTGGGCCGCCTTGTTCGGCTCGTCCGGCCAGATCTCGTCGGCGCTCCTGCCCGCCTTGATCGCTTCCTTCTCGGGCTCGGTGTTGCGCTGCTTCGGCGCCGGGACCAGGGACGCGTCGACGATCTGGCCCGACATCGGAATGTAGCCCTTCTTCCTGAGTTGCCAGTCGAACGCCTTCATCACACGCTTCAGAGACCCCGTCTCCGTCAATTTGTTGCGGAACAGCCGGATCGTGTTCTCGTCCGGCGTGGGCGAACCGAGGTCGAACCCCAGGAACCGCATCCACGACAGCCGGTCGCGGATCATGAACTCCATTCGCGCGTCGGAGAGGTTATGCTGGGCCTGCAGGATCAGCGCCTTGAACATCGCAACCGGATCAAACGGCGGCCGGCCACCCCTGGCGCCGTCGCCATAGCCGAGACCTTCGACCAGCCAGCCGCGGAAATACTCGAAGTCCACGGTGTCATCGAGAACCTCGAGCGGGTCGCCGTGCTTGCTGAGTGCTTCAAGATGATCGGAAAGGCCAAAAAGATTGCTGGGATTCATAACGCCACCTCCATGATGGAAGTGAATCACATCAGGGCGCAAACTGCGAGGTTAATGCGGGTGTCCAGCTGGGTGTTTTAACGGGCATTCCCCATTTGGCTTGCTTCCCGCGAGAGTACGGCCGGTTTCGGCGTTTTTCCAAGAAATATCTGCCTCCGATCCACGTGGGATGCGGCGTGCCGGCCGTAGAGTATGACCAAACAGGTCGATCCGACCTGTTGCGGTGCCTTTCCGACTATTTTCGGGCACAGTTTTTCCGTCGCCAGCGTTGGATGTGGCCGATCTGGGAGCGGTTGCGGTCATGCGGGAGCAGCCTCGGCGGGCGGCCCACGCAGGCCATTGATCCGTGCAAGGATGCCCGCGAACACCCGTCGCGGCAATGCCGCCTCGGCCATCTGGAACACGGCGTAGCGGGCATGTCGCACCAGTCTGGCGCCGGTCTTGATCAGCCGCTCGCGCAACGAGGTCAGCGACCATGTTCCGATCTCGTCGGGCGCTGCGAGAGTGCGCAGGAAATTGGCGAGGTTGTAGGCCAGCGCATGAAGCTGGAGCCGGACGGCGTTGGCCGCGAAGCGCATGCACGAGAGCCGCGTCCACTTGATCGCGTATTTGCCCTCCTTGATGTGCTGCTCGGCCGTGCCGCGACCGTTGTAGAAGGCCAGCACACGCTCGTTCGGCAGGCTTCGGTTGGTGACGATGAAGCCGACCCGCGGGAACAGCTCGCCCGGATGAAACTCCACCTTGGCCACGACCCGGCGGGCCTTCGACCAGCTCTTCGCCCGGTAGTGGAAGCTGGTGTACTGGCGCACGACATGGTTCGGTGGCCGACCGGGCCGGCGCTTGGTCAGCCATGCGACCTGCTCGTGGAGCTTCGGGTTGCCCTTAATGCGGATCGCGTAGTCCCAGCCCTCAGCCTCCAGCAGATCGAAGAGCGCCGGTATGGCGAAGGCCGCGTCCCCGCGGAACCGCCGGCGCGTGAGAGACGGTCGTGCCTCGGCCGAGTATCGCGACAGCACCGGCTTCAGAACGTCTTCCCAGCCATC
>CAXMQD010000648.1:0-14824 GCA_964194965.1 uncultured Acidimicrobiia bacterium
ATTACCGTGCCCTTGGTACTGGCCGTGGGCTTGGGTTTTGGCAATGCGATCGGTGCGATCGACGGGTTCGGAATCCTAGCCATGGCCTCGATCGGCCCCATAATCTCGGTTCTGGGGACCGGAATCTATGTACAGTGGCGAGTGGGAAAACGACACAGAGCCGAGGTGGCGACCACCGAGGAAGGACAGTTGGTGGTGACATGAGTGGCAAAGAAATCATCGTTCTTACGGATGTCGCGTTGATCACTTGCATCGTCCAGCGCGGATCCGCGGACGCTGTCGTCAAAGCCGCGCAGAACGCCGGCGCGCAGGGCGCAACGATATACTACGGCCGCGGCAGTGGCGTACGTGAACGACTGGGGCTCCTCGGTCTTGCGATCGAAATCGAGAAAGAGGTGATCAACGTCGTGGTGTCTACCGACCAAGTCGATAGAATCTTCGAGCGAATGTACATTGAAGGTAATCTTGACGCACCGGGCATGGGGATCATGTATGTCACCCCCCTGGACAAAGCGGCCACCTATATTCCGCATGAGATTGTCGAAGAGATAACGGGGAAGGGCCTCGCGAAGACCAGATAGGAGTCAGCCGTGCCGGACCGACCGGCCGGCCGAGTGCAGGAGAGCTTAATGCGGAGCGAGACGAAAGACCGGAGACACAAGCTCATCACTTGCATTCTGCCCATCGGAGTTGCGCATTCGGTGGTTCAGACGCTGAAGGACGAGAAACAAATTGTCACGGCGGACGTGAGTAACGCGCGCGGCTTGGGAAAGCTGACCTTTCATAAGCACAGAAGTCTGGGAGATGAATCCGAAAAACAGATCCTCACCGTCGTGGTGCCGGATGACCAGGCCGATGAGATCTTCGAGTTCATCTATCACGAGGCTCGGATCGACCGCCCCCATGGCGGCCTGGTTTATATGAACTCACTAGAACACGCCACAACCTTCGTCCTCCCAGACCTTCCGGAGGAAGGATAAGCCTCCCCTGCAACCGCGAAATTTGGCGCCAGAATCGCGTTATCGCTCCAAGGCCACACGAAGCAATTCCTGCTGTTCGAATTCGTGTACCGCTTTGGAGCCAACGGCCGGGCTCGCGGCTTCGGCGCGCGCCACGCAAATTAAGCCGTCGAGAAACGAGCTATCCAGGCATTCGGCAAGTTTTCCCGAGACGAAGGGCCAGGGCCCCATGTTCTTCGGTTCCTCCTGCACCCATGTAATGCGTTTGGCTTGAGGAAACCGCGACAGCATCGCCGTCAGCGCCTGGTCCGGAAACGGATAGAGCTGCTCGAGGCTGATGATTGCAACGTCGTTTCGATCGAGATTAGACCTCTCCTTGAGAAGGTCGTGAGTGATCCGGCCACTGCACAAAAGAATTGCGATCACTTGCGCCGCATCCATGTCGTTTGGATTGTCTATGACCGGTCGAAATCCGCCCGCCGATAGCTGATTTAAAGGGACCGCGGCGTTCGGATGTTGCAACAGACTCTTTGGCGAGAACACGATCAAAGGTTTCCTGAGCCTCTGCAGCATTTGCCGCCGCAGGCCATGAAAAAACTGTGCCGCAGTGGTCAAGTTGAGAATTTGGAGGTTGTCCTTGGCCGCCAATTGGAGAAATCGTTCGATCCTCGCGCTCGAATGCTCGGGCCCGGCACCCTCGTAACCGTGCGGAAGCAGCAAGCAGAGCCCGGTTAATTGCCGCCACTTGTCCTCCGAGGCGGCAACGAACTGATCGATGATCACTTGAGCGGCATTGGCGAAATCGCCGAACTGCGCCTCCCAAATGACCAAACTATTCGGATCCTCCACGCTGTAACCATACTCAAAACCCAGAACCGCCAGCTCGCTCAGCGGACTGTTGATGACGGTGAACGGCGCCTGCTCCGCCGTCACGTTGGCGAGCGGCAGATAACGCGCGCCGTTATCGACATCGTGCAGCACGGCATGACGGTGGCCAAAGGTGCCTCGTTCGCTGTCTTGCCCGGACAGCCGAATGGCGTAGCCCTCGGCCACCAGGCTCGCAAATGCCAGCGCCTCGGCCGCCCCCCAATCGATCGGCCGCTTGCCATCGGCCATGGCCCGACGCCCCGATAGTTGACGCGCCACGCGCGGGTGCGGCGTGAACTCCTCCGGCACCTGGGCGAGGGTCCGCAGCAGATCTTGCAGCCGGTCGGTCGGCAGCGCGGTGTCCAAATCGTCGCCGTATGCGATTGGGCCACCGTGAAAGCCCCGCCACACGGCATCGGGTTGCTCCGTCAGCGCCTCCATCCCGGCATCCGAACGCGCGAAATCGAGCTCCTCTTTCAGCTGTTTCATGGACCGTGCGTGTATGGCTTCGGCGTCCTCTTTCGTGATCCTGCCCAATTCCGAAAGATTCGCGATATAGCCGTCCCGGACGGAAGCGCGCTCGGCAATGTGCTTGTATAGAACCGGTTGGGTAAAAGTGGGGTCATCCTGCTCGTTGTGACCACGGCGGCGGTAGCAGTACATATCGATGATAACATCCATGTGAAACGCCGCTCGAAACTCCAATGCCAATTGGGCGGCGCGATGCACCGCCTCGGGTTGCTCGCCGCTGACATGAAAGATCGGGATCTGAAGCATACGCGCGACATCCGTTGCATAGCGTGACGAGCGGCTTTCCCGCGGCAGGGTGGTAAAGCCGATTTGATTGTTGAGGATGATGTGAACCGCGCCGCCGGTCGCGTACCCCGGCAGGTCGCTGAAATTGAACAGCTCCTGGACGACACCCTGGCCGGCGAAGGCGGCATCGCCGTGTATCACGACGGGTAGCGTATGGGCACCCGGCCCGTCCGATCCGAGATCTTGACGCGCCCGGCAGCGCCCCAGCACGACCGGGCCGACGAATTCGAGGTGGCTCGGATTGAAGCACAATGAAAGCCGAACCTCATTGCCGTTATCGGGCACGTGTGTGCCGGTAAAACCCATGTGATATTTGACGTCGCCGCTGCCGTAGCCGTGGTCGGTTTCGGCATCGTCGAACTCGCGAAAGATTTGCGCCGCGGGCTTGCCCAAGATATTGGCAAGCACGTTGAGACGGCCGCGGTGGGGCATGCCGATGATGATCTCCGCAACGTCATGCCTGACAGCCTCTTCGACCACCTGTTCCAGGAGCGGAATCAAGGTCTCCGCGCCCTCCAGGGAAAACCTTTTGGCGCTGACAAAGGTCTTTTGCAAAAAGCTTTCGAAGACTTCCGCGTCCGTCAATTTGGCCAGGATGCGGACCTGCTCATCCCGGCCGGGGGAGCGCCAGTGATCGGGATCCTCAATTCGTTCACGCAGCCAATTTTGAATGTGCAGGTCGTCGATATGGGTGTACTGCCACCCTATGGTGCCGCAATAGGTCCGGCGCAGGGTGCCGATGATCTCGTCCAGGCTGGCCGAAACGGCGGTTCGACCGAGCATCGCGGCGTAGGTCGCGTTCAGGTCCTCCCGTCCGAGGCCGTTGAACTCCAACGTAAGCTCGGGCGGGTCAACCAACGTACGCAAGCCAAGGGGATCGATCTCGGCGATCGTGTGTCCGCGCTCCCGGTAGGCGCGGACCAGGTGATCGACACGTTCCTGCTTGGCGCTGGCATTGCGGACACGGCCGGCCATGACGCGCAGCATGTGCCGCGCAAGGGTGCCGTTTGCCTCCAGCAGCGCCGAAAACTCGGAGCCGCGTATTTCCAAAAGACGCGTCTCTTCCACGGCGATCACATCCGCCGAGCGCGGCTGATCGTCCAGAACCGCGAGCTCGCCCACGACGTCGCCGGCGCCCAGCTTGGCAAGAACCCGGCTGCCCTGCTGAACCAGCACCGACCCGGATTCCAGGATATAAAGGTCCCGCCCGGCATCGCCCTGACGGCAGACCACATCCCCAGCCTTAAGGGCGACGAATCGGGCGGTTGCCGAGATGCTCGAAATATCGCCGTCGGATAGCCCCTGAAACAGAGGCAGTTTCCGCAAAACTTTCGCCTTGTCTCGCATTTTCTGCCTGAGATGCTCTGCCCGTCGTCGTCCCGCGGTGGTCTAACGTAGCATTCACGGCACCAAAGCAGAAACGCTCGAAAAAAAGATTGCCCCGGCGGATCCGTAGCGAATACGGTCCCCCTAGCGGGCCCCCATCAATTCGGTCGGGGAGCCGCGGAATCGCACCCGATTCAGCTCCCCAACATCCAATTGCCTGACGATTGGGGCGATTTTAGACCCGATCCGGCCCCATCCTTCAGCCTTATGGCATCCCTGCCCCAAGCGGCCGGAATTTCCGCGACCTCAGCTGGATTTGTCGTATTTGAGTGAACGAATCATTACCGCCGTCCCAGCCCCGGCATGAACGGACAGGTGCCGCGGGCGCCAATCAGCGCAAAATTCTCTCTTGGGTCGATCTGTTTACGGTTTGGTTATCTTGGCTTGGTAGAGCAACACACCGGCTCTGTTTGGGCCTCAGAAATAGGGCTGCCCAGTGTCAATCGTTGCTCTCGACCGCGCGGGTCTTAACGCGACCGACGTTTCCGTCCTGACTGCGCTTAGCTACAGGCTAAGCTCGGAAGGCCTCGCCGGGGCATGCGTTCCGGCCACGATGGACGATGGCCAGTGCTTGGTCGCCATTCTAAATCCCGGCAATAACGATATTCTTTTTGGATTCGGTAGGGATTTGAACGGCTATTACGTCTTCGATTGGGATGGAAGGCCGATGGCCGAGGGGTGCACGCACATAGCCCAGATATTGACCGTGTTCAAATAATCTTGCGCCCTCAATGGCACCAAAATTAATTGATGCTACCTAAGATCAACTTGGTTGCGATTTTTCGAAATATCTATTAATAATAGCCCAAAGGATTTTGGACAGGGAGAATAATCATGTCAAAGAGCGAGAATGATACTTCGACGATTGTGATGGTTTCGGAAATAGTGTCCGCCTACGTATCTAAGAATAGCCTGCCGCCGAGCGAGCTTCCTCATCTCATCAAGACAGTGCATGACGCACTGAGCTCGCCAGAGCAGGGGGCGTCATCCGCGCCCGAGCCGGCGGTGCCGATCAAAAAATCCATTAGGCCCGATTACGTCATCTGTCTCGAAGACGGCAAAAAGCTGAAAATGCTCAAGCGCCATCTCAGGACCGCTTACGACATGTCACCGGACGAATATAGGCAGAAGTGGGGGTTAGCTTCGGATTATCCGATGGTGGCACCGAAATACGCCGCCAGGCGCAGCGAACTTGCCAAGAAAATTGGGCTTGGTCGAAAGCCCGGGCAGAAAGTCAAATCCAGGAAAGTCGTGAAATAGACGACCCAGACATTTAGGTGGTTTCGAAAGCGATTGTGGAAGCAACCGGCTATTCGGTTGCGATGGCAGGTTGAGCGACGGAGCGGGGTGGCAGGCCGCGTGGTTTGTTTGCGCTGGCCTCTAGGAAGGCACCCAAATCTAGTTCCGAGACCCGCCACTCCTTGCCGATCTTGAATCCTCGCAGATGGCCGTTCCGCAGCCACTGCGTCACCGTACGCTCGTTCATTTGAAGGCGCTTGGCGACGTCGAAGGGGGTTAGATACCTTTGTTCGACCATGAGATCACGCTTTGGCAGTTTCACACAGATTGCATCGATTTCATGCAATATGGAGCATAATGCCTTAAAGAATTCTTGCCCCTCGATAAAACAGGGAGATCGACCGAGGCTTTGCGGGACCTTTGGTATTAGGATCGAGGAATGTTGGCCCTTGCTTCAAGAAACTCTTCGAGCTGGCGGGGCGTAATGTACCAGCGGCGACCGGTCACCAGGCCTCCCATATCCCCGTTTTTCAACCATTCTAAAACCGTTGTCTCGCTCACCTGCAATGTGCGCGCGACCTGCGCGGAGGTTCGAAACTTGGCATTATTCCAATTGAGATCGGATTGACCGATCCGTCGTAGTGTTTGTTCGCGGTAAAATCTCTGAGTGGCCATAGCGCTCTCCTTTTATTGGAAGCTGCCATGCCTGTGTCCTGCAAGGTCGTTTGTCTTGATTTCTCGCTGATCCATTGAAGGGATCGAGTCGAGGAATGGCAAACTCTGTCGCCCGGTTAAATAATTCGGACCGCTATTGCAAGAATCTTTTGTTCCCGACCCTGAAATGGAAGCACCACGACCGACCTGCTCCGCGTATCATGAGGTTACCGGCGAACCGCCCAGCGCGGCGCCGAGCCGGGCCTTCGGCTGAGCGGCGCCCGTCAATTACGGAGCTATAAACCGTGGTGCGGGTCAAGATTTGCTGCATTTCCTCGGTCGAAGAGGCGGCCTACCGGGCCCTGCGCCGGGCCGTGCCAGGGGTGAAGATCGTCCAGGTGATCCACGTCACCGGCCCCAAATCGCTTGACCAGGCGAAGGCCTGGGCGCCCGCGGTCGACGCCCTCTTGTTCGATTCCGGCCGGCCGCAGGCGCGGATCAAGGAACTCGGCGGCACCGGGCGCGTGCACAACTGGTCGCTGAGCCAGAGGATCGTGGCCGAGGTATCGCGCCCGGTGTTCCTGGCCGGCGGAATCCGGCCCGAGAACGCCGCCGAGGCCTATCGCCAGGTGCGGCCGTTCGGGACCGACCTCTGCACCGGTGTGCGCCGCGACGGCCGTCTCGATCCCGAGCGCCTCGGCGGCCTGTTTGCCGCCCTGGCCCCGCCGGCGCCCTGAGTCGGCGCCTCCCGATCGAACCCGTGCTATTTGGTCCGGATTCGCCCCTCGACCACCGGGGCCACCGGGGCATGGGCGGCGATATAGTCCATCACCCCGGTCGCCATGAACTTGGCGCCAGCGGCATCGATAAGCGCCCTGCCCTTCTTGAGCGCGGCATAGCCGTCGCCGCCGCCTTGCATGTAATCGTTGGTCGCCACCGTGTAGAGACGCCCCGGCTCCAGTGACTTGCCGTCCGCCATCGCCTCGGTTACCCGGCTGCCCTTGGGCGCCGCCGGATCGTAGACGAAGCTCAGGCCCGATACATGCGGGAAGCGCCCGGCCTTGTTTTCGACATCCGAGACGCCGTTTTCCAGGGCCGCCAACAGGTCGGCGCCGGAAAGTTCGATCAAGACCGTGACGTTGCCGAAGGGCAATTCGGTGACCACGTCCTTGCGGGTCAAGGTAACCCCGGCCTCGTAGGTGCGGTCGCCGCGAATGCCGCCGCCGTTGGTGATCGCAACCTCGGCACCGACGGCTTCGCGCATCGCGTCGGCGATCAGGTTGCCAAAGTTGGTCTCCTCGCTGCGCACAGAGGCGCGGCGGGAATCCAGCATCACCTTGGTGGCGCCGACGGCGACGTCGAGCTCCGCATCCAGTTTGGCGTTGTGCTTGTCGACGATCGCCTTGATCTCCGGGTCCGGAGTGACCCCGGCGTTCGAGATCAGGCGCCAGGCCGGGATGATCTGGAGCTTTTTCTTGCCGCGGCTCTCGACCCATTCGACCGAGAGCTCCACGGCGCCGAGATAACGGGCGTCGTAGCCGGCCTGGAGCACGGGAACGCCGCGCTCCAACCAGGCGATCGGCTCGTGACCGTGACCGCCGAGGATGAGGTTAATACCACGCACCTCGCGCGCCAGCGCGACATCCGCGGCGAAGCCGAGATGGGTCAGTGCAACGATGACCTCGGCACCCCTCTCCTTCAGCTCTTTGACCGCGGCGGCGGCGGTGTCGGTGACCGAGGCGAAGGTAATTTCGGGGCCAGGCGAGGAAATTACCTCGGTCGCCGAGGTGAGTAGCCCGAAGAAGCCGACCGTGAAGTCGCCGGCCTTGACGGTATGCAGATCGGTCATGCCGGCCGCCGGCTTGCCGTCCGGGCCAAGCACGTTGGTGCCCAGCCAAGGAAAGCTCGACTCGCCGATGCGCTGCCCTGCGATTTCCGGTCCGAAGTCGAACTCGTGGTTGCCGGGCACCGCGACGTCCATACCGATGGCGTTCATCAACTCGATCATCTGAGTGCCCTTGGTCAGGCCCGACATGATCGAGGGCGATATCAGATCGCCGCCGAAGGTCGTGATGCTGTTCGCCGCCGCCGCGCGCTCCTGGCGCAGCAAAGTCATCAACTCGGCCAAGCCGCCCTGACCGCGTTTGGGCGAAATCTCGTAGACGTCGTTGACATGCAGGAAGGTGATCTTGGTGGGCTCGGCCACCGCGGCGAATGGCAGCACGAGCACCAGGCCGATCGCGGCCGTCCAGGTCGCGATTCGTCTCACGATGCGAAGCATGGTTCCTCCCCCTGTGGTTCTTTTCGACAATTTCCGGGGCTACGAGCGCAGCCTCCCAGGCCACGGCGTCGTTCCCCTTTTGGTCCATTAGCGCCCGTTGAATCTACGCATGCTAACAGAATATTGCCGCCGGGGGAGCCGCCATGTTGTTTGCAGTCGTCGTTTCGGGCGCAATGTGGCTATGATGGCCGAGGCAACAAATGGGCTGTCCGGCGACGTGCGCCGGCGGGGCCTGATGACAGGGAGGGAGCGACGATGAAGCGCATGTTGATCGCGGCCGGTTTGGCCATCGTGATGGCGAGCGGCGCGGCTGGCGCGGCGGAAATCAAGCCCGCCGTGGTCTTCGATATGGGTGGCAAGTTCGACAAATCGTTCAACGAAGGCATCTACAACGGCGTCGAGAAGTTTCGCACCGAAACCGGCATCGCCTATCGCGAGTTCGAGGTTACCAACGAAACCCAACGCGAGCAGGCGCTTCGGCGCATGGCGCAGCGCGGCTCGGACCCGGTAATCGCGGTCGGCTTCGCCCAGGCGCCGGCGCTCGAAAAGGTCGCGCGCGAGTTTCCCGATACCCGCTTCACCATCATCGACATGGTTGTCGATCTGCCGAACGTGCAGTCCGTGGTGTTCAAGGAGCACGAGGGCTCGTTCCTGGTCGGCGTCGCCGCCGCCATCGCGTCGAAGACCAACAAGGTTGGCTTCATCGGCGGCATGGATATTCCGCTGATCCGCAAGTTCGCCTGCGGTTACGAACAAGGGGTCAAGTACGCCAATCCGGACGCCGAGATTTTCCAGAACATGACCGGGACGACACCAGCCGCGTGGAACAATCCGACCAAGGGCGGCGAGCTTGCGCGGAGCCAGTTCGATCGCGGCGCCGACGTGGTCTACGCCGCGGCTGGCGGCACCGGAATTGGCGTTTACCAGGCGGCCAAGGACAGCGGCAAGCTGGCCATCGGCGTCGATTCCAATCAGAACTATCTGCACCCGGGCACCATGCTGACCTCCATGCTCAAGCGAGTCGACGTGGCCGCCTACAACACCTTCAAGGGTGCGCTCGACAACACCTGGAAGCCCGGCATCCAGGTTCTCGGCTTGGCCGAGGACGGTGTCGGCTGGGCGCTGGACGAACATAACAGCGGCCTCGTCTCGGCGGAGATGAAGGGCAAGGTGGAGCGGGCACGCGCGGACATTCTGGCCAACAAGATTACGGTCCATGACTACATGGCCGACAGTACCTGCGCCTACTGATCCGCGGCCCATAGAGCGGTTTTTGGATGCGAGCCGAAGACACCGCCGCTTCGGCTGACGGTGCCGTCGCGGCCGCGCCACCAGCGATCGAGTTGCGTGGCGTCAACAAGCATTTCGGGCCGGTCCACGCTAACAGCGACATCTCGCTCGAGGTCGCTGGCGGGACGATTCACGGGATTATCGGCGAGAACGGCGCCGGCAAGTCGACCCTGATGAGCATCCTCTACGGCTTCTACCGGGCCGACAGCGGCGAGGTCCGCGTCTTCGGCGATCCTTTGCATCTGAGCTCGACCGCCGATGCCATCGGTGCCGGCATCGGCATGGTATTCCAGCACTTCATGTTGGTCGATCCGTTCACGGTTCTGGAGAACGTGGTGCTCGGCGCGGAGGGCGGTCCGCTGCTCGGCCGTGGCCTGGCGGCGGCCCGCCGCGAGCTGCAGCAGCTCGAGGCCGATTTCGGTATCGAGGTCGACCTGGATGCCGTGGTCGGCGAACTTCCGGTCGGGGTCCAACAGCGGGTCGAGATACTCAAGGCGCTCTATCGGGGCGCGCGTATCCTGATCCTCGACGAGCCGACCGGTGTCCTGACCCCGCAGGAAACCGAGCGCCTGTTTCGCGTGTTCCGGGCCCTGCGCGATCAGGGCGTGACCATCGTCCTGATCACCCACAAGCTGCGCGAGATCATGGCGGTGACCGAGGCGGTTTCGGTCATGCGCCACGGCAAGATGGTGGCGCATCTGAAGACCGCGGAGACCTCGCCCGAGGAGCTGGCCGAGCTGATGGTCGGCCGCAAGGTCCTGCTGCGCGTCGAGAAACCCGAAGCCACGCCCGGCAAGAAGGCGCTTGAGGTCACGGACCTGACCCTGGTCGACGAACGCGGCGTGACCCGGGTCGACGGCGTCAGCTTCTCGGTTCGCGCGGGCGAGATCGTCGGCTTCGCCGGCGTCGCCGGCAACGGCCAGAGCGAACTGCTCGCGGCGCTGGCCGGAATTAATCCGATCCAACATGGACGGATCGTGGTCGGCGGCCGCGAGGCGACACCCGGGAAGCCGCTCGGCGCGCACGAAATGCGCGGTTCCGGGCTCGCCCACGTACCGGAGGACCGCCTGCGCATGGGGTTGGTGGCCGACTTCGAGGCCAGCGAATCGGCCATCCTCGGGTATCACGCCGATCCCGCCTACAATGGCGCGATCCTGACCAAACGCCCGGAGATCGTCGCCGACTGCCGCAGGAAAATGTCCGATTATGACGTTCGGCCGCGGGAGCCCAACCTGCCGACCGGAAATTTCTCCGGCGGCAACCAGCAGAAGATCGTCCTGGCCCGGGAGATGGAGCGGCGCCCCGACCTGCTCCTGGTCGGGCAACCGACCCGCGGCGTGGACATCGGCGCCATCGAGTTCATCCACAAGAGCTTGATCGCCATGCGCGACGCCGGCTGCGCGGTGCTGCTCGTCTCCGTCGAGCTGGACGAAATCCTCACGCTCAGCGACCGGATTCTAGTGATGTTCGAAGGCCGTCTCGTCGGCGAGGTCGCGGGCGCAGACGCTACCGAGCAAATCCTTGGCCTGATGATGGCCAACGTCGTCCCGGAGGACGCGGCCGTGCGGACGCCGGCATGAGCGACGCTCTGTCCCGACCGCCGCGCTGGGTCGGCATCGTGCTGATTCCGCTGGTCAATCTATTCCTCGCCCTGGCGATTGCCGGTCTCATCGTGCTTGGCATGGGTGAAAACCCGCTGACCGCCTTGCGCTTCCTGGTGTTCGGCGCCTTCGGTTACGTCGAGGGCCTCGGTTACACGCTCTACTACACGACCAACTTCGTGTTCACCGGGCTGGCCGTCGCCGTCGCCTTCCACGCCAGGCTGTTCAACATCGGCGGCGAAGGCCAGGCCTATATCGGCGGGCTCGGGGTCGGACTGGTCTGCCTGGCTTTCGACGACACGCTGCCACTCATTCTCATCGTACCGCTGTCGATCGCCGCCGCCGCGGTCTTCGGCGCCGCCTGGGCCTATATACCGGCCTACCTTCAGGCCAGGCGCGGCAGCCACATCGTAATCACGACCATCATGTTCAACTTCATCGCCGCCGCGCTGATGGTCTACCTGATGGTCAACCTGCTGATAAAACCGGGCCAGATGTCGCCCGAGAGCCGCGAATTCGCACCCGGCGCCTGGTTGCCGTTCCTGCACGAGACGATGGGCTTGATCGGCATCGAGATGGCGCGTTCGCCGCTCAACCTGTCGTTCGTCTGGGCGCTGGTTTGTTGCGTCCTGGTCTGGGTGTTCATCTGGCACACGCGCTGGGGCTACGAGATTCGCGCCGTCGGCGGCAACGAAACCGCCGCCGTTTACGCCGGCATCCGGCCGACCCGTATTATCGTTCTGGCGATGTGCATCTCCGGCGCCTTGGCCGGTTTCGTCGGCGTCAACGAGATCCTCGGCGTCCATCACCGGCTGCTGCTCAACTTCACCGCCGGCTACGGCTTCACCGGCATCGCGGTTGCGCTGATGGGCCGCAACCATCCGGTCGGCATCCTGTTGGCCAGCCTGCTGTTCGGCGCGCTATACCAGGGCGGGGCGGAGCTGGCCTTCGAGATTCCGACCATCACGCGCGAGCTGGTGGTGGTGATCCAGGGCCTGGTCATCCTGTTCTCCGGCGCGCTCGAGCACATGTTCCGGCCGCAGCTGGAACGGCTGTTCCAGCGCCGCGGCGCGGACCTGCCGGCGGAAGCGGAGGCCTAATTCCAATGGCGGAATTGTTCCTGCTGTCGGTGCTGGCCCTGGACGCCACGCTTCGGGTCGCCACGCCCTTGGTCTTGGCGGCGCTCGCCGGTTTGTTCGCGGAGCGCTCCGGGATCGTCGATATCGGCCTCGAGGGAAAGATGCTGGGCGCCGCCTTCGCCGCCGCGGCGGCCGCGTCGGTCACCGGCTCGGTCTGGCTGGGGCTGCTGGCGGGGATTGGCACCTCGGTCGCGCTCGCGCTGCTGCACGGCTTCGCCTGCATTACCCACCGGGGCAATCACGTGGTCAGCGGCGTCGCCATCAACATCCTGACCGCGGGTCTCACGGTGACGTTGGCGATCTCGTGGTTCCATCAGGGCGGGCAGACGCCGCCGCTGCCCGATGGCGCGCGCTTCACCGCGATCGTCTGGCCCGGCGCCCAGGCCTTGTCCGGGATCCCGGTGCTTGGCACGATCTACCGCGAGCTCCTGAGCGGCCACAACCTCCTGGTTTACGTTGCCTTCCTGGCCGTGCCGCTGACTTGGTGGGTGGTCTATCGGACCCGCTTCGGCCTGCGCCTGCGCGCGGTCGGCGAGCATCCGGAAGCGGTCGATAGCGCCGGCATTTCGGTCGCCGGCCTGCGCTATCGCGCCATGATCTGCTGTGGCGTGCTGTGCGGCATCGCCGGCAGCTATCTCTCGACCGCCCAGAACGCCGCTTTCGGCCGCGACATGACAGCGGGCCAGGGCTATATCGCGCTCGCGGCCTTGATCTTCGGCAAGTGGCGGCCGGTGCCGGCGATGCTGGCCTGCTTGCTGTTCGGCTTCCTCGACGCGGTCGCCGCGCGTCTGCAAGGGGTCGAACTGCCCCTGATTGGCGCAATTCCGGTACAGTTCATCCAGGCGCTGCCTTATGTCTTGACCGTGGTGCTCTTGGCCGGCTTCATCGGCAAGGCCGTGGCGCCACGGGCCAGCGGCGAACCCTACGTGAAGGAGCGATAGCGTGGTGATGTTATCCAAAGGTCCTTAGTAATGACCGAGGACAGCGACATCGTGGCGGCCGCGCGAGCGGCGATGAAAAACGCCTACGCGCCCTACTCCCGCTTCAAGGTCGGCGCGGCGGTGCGCGGCGAGAGCGGCCGGCTCTATGCCGGCTGCAACGTGGAGAACGCCGCCTATCCCCAAGGCTGGTGCGCCGAGGCCTCCGCCATCGCCGCGATGGTCATGGCCGGGGAGACGCGCATCGTCGAGGCCGCGGTGATGGGTGATGGCGAGGCGCCCTGCACGCCCTGCGGCGGCTGCCGGCAGAAGCTGCACGAGTTCGCCGGCGACGACCTGCCGATCCATGTCTGCGGGCCCGAGGGCCTGCGCCGGACCGTGACCCTGGGCGAGCTGCTGCCGCTCGCCTTCGGGCCCGGGAACCTGACGTGAGTACGGCGGAGGCGATCGCCGCGATTCGGCGCCGCGCCGGCCCGGTGGCGCCACGCCTCGGTATGGTGCTGGGCAGCGGGCTCGGCCCCGTGGCCGAGGCGGTCTCCGAAGCCGTCGCGATTCCCTATGCCGAAATCCCCGGGTTCCCGCGGCCGGGCGTCGAAGGCCACCACGGCCGGCTGGTGCTCGGGCGCCTCGGTGGCCTGCCGGTGGCGGTCCTGCAGGGCCGCGCGCACTACTACGAGAGCGGCCGCGCCGATGTCATGAAAACTCCGATCTCGGCGCTGGCCGGGCTCGGGTGCGAGATGCTGCTGCTGACCACCGCGGCCGGCTCCCTGCGCCGGCCGGTCGGGCCGGGAAGCCTGATGCTGATCGCGGACCACATTAATTTCGGCGGCGCCAACCCGCTGTTCGGCGTCACCGACGGCTCCCAGTTCCTCGACATGAGCACCGCCTACGACCCGGCGCTGCGCCGGACCATGCAGGATGCCGCGGCGGGACTCGGCCTGACGCTGCCGGCGGGCACCTACATGTGGTTCTCCGGTCCCAGCTTCGAGACGCCCGCGGAAATCCGTGCCGCGGACCGGCTCGGCGCCGATGCCGTCGGCATGTCGACCGTGCCCGAGGCGATCCTGGCCCGTCATGCCGGCCTGCGGGTCGTGGCGATCTCCGTCATCACCAACTTGGCGGCGGGAATGGAAGCGGTGGAACTGAGCCACGAGACGACCATGGCCCTGGCCGCTGAGGGCGCGGAAACGTTGCGCCGGCTGGTCACGGCCTTCTGCGAGAGGATCGCGCATGAGGCGTGACCGCGGCATAACGACCGCGGCGCGGGGCCGGGCCTGATCCGATGCTGGTCCAGGAAATCATCCGGCGCAAACGCGACGGCGCGGCATTGAGCGACGCGGAAATCGCGTTCCTGGTGCGCGGCATCACCGACGGCAGCATCGGCGACGGCCAGGTCGCCGCCTTCGCGATGGCCGTGTTCTTCCGCGGCATGACCATGGATGAGCGGGTCGCCCTGACCCGCGCGATGACCGCCTCCGGCACGGTGCTGGACTGGTCCGGCCACCGGCCCTCGGGACCGCTGCTCGACAAACATTCGACCGGCGGCGTCGGAGACAAGGTCAGCCTGGTGTTGGCGCCGCTGGTCGCGGCCTGCGGCGGGCTGGTGCCGATGATCTCGGGCCGCGGCCTCGGCCACACCGGCGGCACCCTGGAC
>CAXMQD010000649.1:0-1647 GCA_964194965.1 uncultured Acidimicrobiia bacterium
GAATTCAGGGCGCGGTCCGCGGTTTGGGCGGCGCGGCAAACACCATCAGGGAGGACATCATGCTCTTGAGAAAATCCATTATCGCCATGACGGCGGCGGCCGCCTTTGTCGGCCTGGCCGCGGGCAGCGCGGCCGCGGCCCCCAACATCCCGTGCAAAACCGCCAAGCTGATCGTGCCGTGGAAGGCCGGCGGCGGCACCCACGTGATCTTCTCGATCTTCGAAAAGACCATCCAAAACATGGACGTGACGCCGAAGATCAAGGTCGTCACCGTCGGCGGTCAGGGCGGCAACAAGGGCGCCAAGGAGGCGGCCAAGGCCAAGGCCGACGGCTGCACCCTGTTCGCGATTCATCAGAGCGCGATCACGAGCTATCTCAACGGCCGCATCGACTTCCATTTCGACGGCTTCGAGACGGTCTCGCTTCTGACTTCGACTCCGGACATCGTCGGTGCCTCCGGCTCCGTGCCGTGGAACACCTTCGACGAGTTCAAGAAGGCCACGCTCGCGGCCCCGGGCACGGTCAAGGTCGGCGCGACCTTCGGATCGACCAGCCAGTTCTATTGGCTGATCCTCGAGGATTTGACCGGCATGAAGTTCAAGTTCGTGCCCTATGACGGCACGCGCGAGCGCATGACCGCGCTGCTTTCCGGCGCCATTGAAATGGGCGGCCTCAACGTCGCTTCGGGCCGCAAATACATCGAAGGCGGGGAACTCAAAGGTTTCGCCATCGCCGCGGCGCAGCGCTCCAAGCACCTGCCGGACATGCCGACTTTGACGGAACTCGGCGTCGATATGATCTACGCCTTGGATCGCGGAATCGTGGCACCCAAGGGCACGCCCAGCGATGTGATCGAGCACTGGGCCGGCGTCTTCAAGCAAGCGGCGGCGGATGCGGACCTGCTGAAGCAAATGGACGCCAAGGGCACCGAAGTGAATTGGGTCGGGCCTGGCGATTATCGCGCCTGGGCCGATAAAGCCTTTGCCGATCACGAAAAAGTCGCGATCAAAATTGGCCTGTGGAAGAAATAACAGGCGAAAACTAGGTTCGCAGGGAAGCGGCCCACGCCGCGGTTAGGGGCGTGGGCCGTTTTCATCCCTCGAAGCATCCGAGAGGCCGGGTATGGGACGCCTAAACCGCGATGCGGTCATCGCCATCGTACTGTTGATGGCATGCGGCATTCTGTTCTGGTCGACATTCAGCATCCGAGTGCCGGAATACGGGCAGTTGAAGCCGTCGACCTGGCCGCGCGTTGTCCTCGGTGTCCTCACGCTGCTGAGCGCGATTTACCTGGTTCAGTCGCTGCGCCGCGGGCCGACGCCCGTGGACGAACCTGGCCGGGGCGACGCCAATAGTGGTGACGGTGCCCCGGGGCCCAAACCCGGTCTGATCGGCTGGATCCTATACTGGCGTAATCCGCTCTGGTGTTTCGGCCTGTTCTTCGCCTATCTGATGACGCTTCCGGTCCTGGGCAGCCTGATCGGCGGCGTCCTGTTCGTTTTCACGCTGATGGGCGTGCTCGGCGGGTGGAACGCCAAGAATCTACTACAACACGCGGCCCTTGCCCTGATTTCGGTCGGCGGCATGTGGAGCATTTTCACTTACGGCCTGGGCGTGATTTTACCGCCCGGCGAGATTTTCTCGCCT
>CAXMQD010000650.1:0-2280 GCA_964194965.1 uncultured Acidimicrobiia bacterium
ATCGGCGAAGCGGTCGCGCAGGCGCCCGGCCCGCTTAGCCTTTACTTCGCCCCGTATCCAGGCCGCCACCGGCGCCCGGTTCTGCAGGACGAAAACCACCGTCAGGCCGGTGATTACCAGCCCCAGCAGTCCCAGCAGCAGCGCCGCCTCGGCGAAGAAGAAGCCGAAAACGGAAACGCCCACCAGACGCCGGATCCAAATGAAAAGGTAATTGGCGGTCAGGTCCGTCAGCGGCAAGATGCGAAGGGATTCAGCCGTCGGCGCCAGCAGCATGCCGGCCACGACCAGGATGCCACGGACGATCAGGTAGGCGTTGATGAGGATCAGCGCCACGACATGAACCTGGGGCGTGGGCGGCATCACCGTCGCCACGGCGTAAGCGGTGGCGGCGAACCCGACGAGGGGCACCAAGTCCAGCATTGTGCGTCCGGTCAACAGGGGCAGGCGCACCCAGAGGGTCTCGGCGTCCGGCTCCTCCAGGGCCCGCCGAGGCCGCCTGAGCAGAAGGCGCACCAGCCGTTCGGCAACCGCACCGGCAAACAGAATCAAGGCCACCTTGATCATCAGATCGAACCACCGCTGCCGGGTTTTCGGGCTCGCCGCCTGATCCTGGACCCAGGCGAAGATTACCGGCACATCCCGAAGTGAAGCGGCAGCCGCCGCCAAACGGCGCCTGGTTTCCTCCACGTTTTCCGAAAGGGCGGCGATCAGCCGGGCGCCAGCGCTTTTCACCGGCGGCTGCACCTGGGATTTTTTCCGGGTGACGATGAGGGTGCGGATTCGCGAAAGCAATTGTTTCCGGGCCGCGCCGTCCTCCATGACCGCGGCGAGGTCTTCCAGTTCCTGGACGGTAACCGCCGGGGCGGGCTCGGCCTGCTGGGCCTGTGCGACGAATGGACCCGACAGAAGAAAAACAACAGCAAGGCCGAAAAGGCTAAACCGGCCGGGCCCCAAGCCAGCCCGCGGGAAGGAAGGCAACCACAAATTCCACCGAATGGCGTAAACATTCATCGTCCGTCTTTCTAAGTCCCGCTGGCGGGCGAGATTACCCGCAGCGTCCCGCCCTGTCACACCATTCGGGGAAATCACCCGCAAATCAAGGCAAGTCCTCGAAAGCCGAACCACTATTTTCTTCAATCTTCATCAATCGCGGAACAAACGACGGGCCATACAATTCTATCGTTTCCAAAATTCCGACAAACGACCCATCGCTGCTTCAAGGAGTCAAATGATCAGGCGAGTCTGATGCCATGGAAGCGCGTACCGGTACAATCTGTGCGAAACAGGCTGAGGCCGGCCCATCGAACTAGTCACACACTTCCGCTTCGGGTCAAAAGCAGATGGGGTGGATGGCTCCCGCTCCCGGCATCGCAATGTGCCAAAGTTGTGGTTGCTATCAACCACGAGCAAAAGGAGCCATCCGCCATGAATGTTAGCACCGTCGGCCTCGATCTGGCCAAGAACGTTTTTCAGGTACACGCGATTGACGGCGCCGGCGATGTGATCGTCCGCCGGTCGTTACGCCGGCGCCAGGTTATGCCGTTCTTCGGCAAGCTGGGTCCATGTCTGGTCGGCATGGAGGCCTGCGGCACGAGTCATTTCTGGGCGCGCGAGCTTGAGGCGCTGGGGCACGAGGTAAAGCTGATGCCGCCGATCTACGTCAAGCCCTACGTCAAGCGCGGCAAGACCGACGCGGGTGACGCGGAGGCGATCGCGGAAGCGGTGAGACGGCCGACGATGCGCTTCGTCGCGATCAAGTCGCCCGAACAGCAATCGGTCGTGGCGCTCCACCGAACACGGGATCTGCTGGTCGGCCAGCGCACCCAGCTGGTCAACATGATCCGGTCCCAGCTGGCCGAGTTGGGCATCGTGCTGGCCAAAGGCATTCATCACGCGCTGAGGCTGGTCGATCAGCTTGTCGACGGCGTGGTGCCGGACATTCCCCCGCTGGCGTGCAAGATCGTCGTTGCTTTGGCGGAGCAGATCCGCGATCTGCAGGCCCGGATCGGCATGCTCGAGGCGGAGATCAAGACCTGGTTCCGCGGCAACGATCTGGCCAAGCGGCTCGAGACCATTCCGGGGATCGGTTACATCACCGCGTCCGCGCTGGCGGCCTCGGTCACCGATCCGCACCGGTTTACCTCGGCGCGCCAGTTTGCCGCCTCGCTCGGGCTGACGCCGAAGGCCAACTCCAGCGGCGGCAGGGAACGCATGGGGCGCATCTCCAAGATGGGCGACCGGTATCTTCGCCGTCTGCTGGTGAGCGGCATGACATCACAG
>CAXMQD010000651.1:0-3741 GCA_964194965.1 uncultured Acidimicrobiia bacterium
GGCGGCCCGAAAGGAGAGAGGTCCAGATTGTTGACCACGTCCTCGTAATAGTACCGGAAGTCCTCGACCGTGAAGGGCGCGCCGTCCGACCACTTGTGGCCCTTGCGCAGGGTGAAGGTGAATATCCTTCCCCCTTCCACCTCGAATCTCTCGAGCAGGTTGGATTCGAACTCAAGGTCGGGATTGTAGCCCACCAGCCTGGCGTAGCCGTAGACCATCATCATGCGGATATCCTTGGCCCGCCCCATCAGCATGGTGAGTGTGCCGCCGTGCGCGCCGATACTCTGCCCCGCGCCGCTCATATCGGCCACGGCAGGCGCCTCGGGGGCCCGTTCGTTCACGGGCGGCAGCTTTCCATCCGCAACCGCCGCCACCAGCTCCGGCGGTTCGATCAGCGCCGCGGCGACCGCGGCCCAGGGCGCCGCGAAAAAAGCGAAACCCGCCATCGCTCCGCAAATAAATCGCCTCCATTTCATGACACTAGAACCTCCGGTCTGCTGTTGGCCGCCGCCCGCACGTAGTGGCCATCGCCGACCTCGATTAACTCCGAGGCCACATCCTCGGTCAAGGTGAAGGGTGCCGGAAAATCTGCCGAACTCGAAGCCTTGTTCGCGATCAGGCTCGCGTAATCGAGTTTTCGGTCGGGGTCCGGGTAGGGCACCGCGGCAAGTAGGGTCCGGGTGTAGGGATGAATCGGATTGGCGAACAGCGCCGCCCGCGGCGCGATTTCAACCAGCCTACCGTGGCACATCACTGCGATTCGGTCGGACATATAATCAACGACTGCCAGGTTGTGGGAGATGAATAGAAAGGTCAGGCCGAGTTCGCTCTGCAGGTCCTTGAGCAGGTTGAGAATCTGCGCCTGAATAGAGACGTCGAGCGAGGACACCGGCTCGTCGCAGATCAACAAATCCGGCTGCAACGCGAGCGCGCGGGCGATGCCTAGGCGCTGGCGCTGACCGCCGGAGAAGCTGTGCGGATAGCGGCGCAGAAAGCGCACGTCGAGCCCCACCAAACGCATCAGTTCCTTGACCATTTCAATGCGTTCGGCGGGCGTGCCGACCTTGTGCACCACCAGCGGCTCGCAAACGATGTCCAGCGCCGTCATGCGCGGGTTGAGCGATCCGAAGGGGTCCTGAAAGATGAACTGCACCCTGCGGCGGAAGGCCTTGAGGGCCTCGTCGTTGAGCGCCAGGACGTCCACCGGCCGCCCCTGGTCGTAGTAGGTCACCTCGCCCGCGTCCGTGCTCAGGCCGCGTAGGATCAGCTTACTCGCCGTGGTCTTGCCACAGCCCGACTCGCCGACCAGACCCAGGCACTCGCCGCGCCGCACTTCGAAACTTACGTCGTCGACGGCAAGCAAGTGCCGCTCGCTGCGAAAGCCGAAGAATCCCTGGTTGCGCAGGGTGAAGCGCTTGGTCAAACCTTTGACGGTGAGCAACGGGCCCGGATCCGCGCCGTTTCCGCTCGCCTCGGATTTTTTGCGCATTAGGCTGGCCTTGCCCGGCGCGATCTGGCGGATCGGGACCAGGCGCTCGCCCGGCGCCATGTTGGTGCGCGGCACCGCGGTGAACAGCGCCTTCAGATAAGGATGCTGGGGTCGGGCGAAGATGTCCTCGCAACTGCCGCTCTCGACCACGCGGCCGTGGTACATGACCACCACGTCGTCGGCCAGATTGGCGACCACGCCCAGATCGTGGGTGATGATCAGCACCGCCATGTGCAGCTCGGCCTGAAGATCGATCAGCAGCTTCAGGATCTGGGCCTGGATCGTGACGTCGAGTGCGGTCGTCGGTTCGTCGGCGACCAACAGCGCCGGGCGGCACACCAGCGCCATGGCAATCATGGCGCGCTGGCGCAGACCCCCGGACAACTCGAAGGCATAGGCGTTGTAGGCGCCCAGGGGATCGGGGAAGCCGACCAGCCGCAGGGTCTCCAGGGTCAACTCTCGGCCGGTCGCGCGGTCCACGTCGCGGTGCAGCAACAAGGCCTCGTCGACCTGGTCGCCGATGGTATGGACCGGCGATAGCGAGGTCATGGGCTCCTGGAAGATGATCGAGATTTGGCCGCCGCGGATCGCCCGCATCCGGCGACCGTCGCGATCGAGCTTGGCAATGTCGATGGTGCCTTCGGTATTTCTGGGATCGCGGAACAGGATCTCGCCGCCCTCGATCCGGCCAACCTTGGGCAGGATGCCCATGACGCTCTGGGCGACCGTCGACTTGCCCGAGCCGGACTCGCCCACCAGCGCCACGGTCGAGCCCGCGCGAACCGAAAACGTCACCCCGTTGACCGCGGTGACCAAGGTCCCGTGGATATGGAATCCGACGCGAAGGTCGCGTACCGTTAGAACGTCCTGCATTGCCATCCCAGCCGTAACACCCCGGGCCCATTCTCGCCGGCCCCTTTACCGGCCGCCGACCAATCCGCGGAATATGGGCACGACCCCGCCGCGGCCATCATTGGCCGCCCAAGGGCACGGGATACACATTCCAATAACGTGAATCCCGTAAATCGAGGCCCTCCCCGTGTCCTAATTCGCCCGGAGTTTCTTATTATTAATTGTCGTCGCCTGGCCCGGTCCGACCACAAGGCTGGACCGCTCTCCGGATGCCGGCCCTTTATGGTGTTTGGCTTGTGGGAACAGGTCAAGGGCTGTTCTAGAAAAACAGGGTTTTATGGCAGAATTTGGAGAATTTCGAACCTCTGCGAGATGGCAGCGATGCGATGCGGCCAGCATGGGCCGTCGGGATCGGCGTTTTGGTTCCGGCATTCCGTGTTTGGCCCGGGACCGATATATACGATCTGGCGAGCCTGGAGACGATGGTTGCCGCGGCGGCGCAGGGTTCCACGCCGGCCGAAAATACCATCGATCCGGCGCGCGATGCGGTTTGAGCGGGAACCTAACCAACCAGAGAGTAACGTGAGATGATGGTGGCGGCGAGCCGCAACATGGGCTAGAGCTTCGGGCTCAACAAGATAGGCGCGACCCGATTGCCGTCCGCGCGCACGGTCCGCTAGCACGATACAACCTAGGGGACACCGAAAACCGTGGCGGTGCGGACTGCTGATTTAGAGGGAGAAGATCATGATGGCCCAGGGGGCGACGCTCTATCCGACCTTGGCCGGCACGCTGTGGCCGGCGGGCAAAGCGAACGCGGTGCTGCGCAACATTGTTTTGGCCGTGGCGGGCGCGGCGCTGATGACAATCGCAGCAAAAATTCGGATTCCGTTCTATCCGGTGCCCATGAGCATGCAGACCTTCGTGGTGCTGACGCTCGGCATGGCCTACGGCTGGCGCCTGGGCGGAGCTACCTTCGCTCTCTATCTGGCCGAAGGCGCGCTCGGGTTGCCGGTCTTCGCCGGTACGCCGGAAAAGGGTATCGGGCTCGCCTACATGATGGGCGGCACCGGCGGCTATCTGATCGGCTTCGTGCTGGCGGCCATGGCGGTCGGCTGGCTGGCCGAGCGCGGCTGGGACCGCAGCGTGGTCCGGACCGCGGGCGCCATGCTGATCGGCAACGCGATCATTTACCTGCCCGGCCTGCTGTGGCTGGGCGGGCTGTTCGGCTGGGACAAGCCGATCCTGGCCTGGGGCCTGACGCCGTTCCTGCTCGGTGAGCTGGTCAAGCTGGCGCTCGCCGCCGCGGTGCTGCCGCTGGTCTGGAATTCCCTCGGCCGCCCGATGCGGACCGACTAGGCACGCTCCGAATTCGAAAAGGGTCAGGCCGATCTGGCCTG
>CAXMQD010000652.1:0-2986 GCA_964194965.1 uncultured Acidimicrobiia bacterium
CCGAGGCCCTGTCTTCGATCCTCTGGGCCGGCACCGCCGCTCTGCTGGCCGCCGGCTCCTGGTTCGCCGCCGCCTTGGTGCCGGTCGTGCTGCTGATCCTGGCCGGCACCTGGGCGATCCGGCCGCGCTAGGCGCCAGGAACCAGCAACCAGCAACCAGCAACTTAGCGGCGCTTGGACAGACGGGCGTGGACGGCGCGCAGGTAGCGGTGGTCCCGGGTCTCGAATTCACCCTCGGCGATATCGGTCTTGTAGCCTTTCAACTCTTCGCGCAGATCGGTTGAAATACCGCGCATGGCCAGCAGCTTGTCGATCAGCGCGAGCGATTCAGCGTTCTTCGCGTCTGGCGCGCCCGCCGGCTCGGTGGCTTCTTCGTCGTCCGGATCCGGAGCTTCGATAGCATCGCTATCTTCGCTATCTTCGCTATCTTCGCTTTCGTCGTATTCGTCATCGGCGTCGTCGGCTTGGTCCGGGACCAGCAACTCATCCCAGGTCATGTTGGCGGCGGCGATCCGGGTATGGACCTCGCGCGCCGCTTCCAGCACGTCCTCGTCCCGGTCGCTTCCCAGCCTATTCAACAGTTCGATCACGTCTTCGCGGAGTATCGGCTCAGTCATTGTCATCGCTCCTTGGTATTATCTCAGCCTGTCGATCGCGGTGCGGGCCAGTTCGTCGGCACGTTCGTTCTCCGCATGACCGGCGTGTCCTTTGACCCAGAACCATGTGACTTGGTGGGGCACCAGCGCCGCCTCAAGCCGTTGCCAGAGGTCCTGGTTCTTGACCGGTTTCTTGTTTGCGGTCTTCCAGCCCCGGGCTTTCCAGGCGTGAATCCACTTGGTAATGCCGTCCTTCAGGTAAGTGCTGTCGGTGTGCAGGCGCACCCGCGCCGGGCGCTTAAGCGCCTCCAGCGCCGCGATCGCGGCCATCATCTCCATGCGATTGTTGGTGGTTCCGGGATCGCCACCGGAGAGTTCTTTCTCGATCCCGTTGTAGCGCAAAATCGCGCCCCAGCCGCCGGGTCCCGGATTGCCCGAACAGGCACCGTCGGTGTAGATGTCGACGGGCTGCGGGCGGCCTTGCGCGGGTTCAGTCGAGGCCATAGTCACCGGGCCCGCGCACGCGTTGGTGGAAGCCGAGTCTCTGCCAGTATTCCAGGGGGTCCTTGGGCTCGACCAGCGCGCCCTCGGGGTGGTGCAGCCAATCGTAAAGCCGGGTCAGCAGGAAACGCAACGCGCTGCCGCGGGCGAGCAGCGGCAGGGCGTCGAGTTCGGCCTGGGAGAACGGACGCACTTGGCGGTAGGCCTGAAGCATGAGCCGTGCCTTGGTGACGTTGAATGCGTTGTCGGCCTCGAAGCACCAAGCGTTCAGGCAGATCGCCAGGTCGTAGGCGAAAAAGTCGTTGCAGGCGAAGTAGAAGTCGATGATCCCCGACAGCCGCCCGTCGAGGAAGAACACGTTGTCGGGGAACAAATCGGCGTGGATCACACCTTCGGGCAGGTGCGCCGGCCAGTTGGTCTCCAGAAATTTGAGCTCCGCGTCCAGCGCCTCGGCCAGGCCCTTCTTGACCTCGTGGGCGCGCGCCGCCGAGCTTTCGAACAGCGGCCGCCAGCCGGCCATCGACAGGTCGTTATCGCGCCGCATGTCAAAGGAGCTGCCGGCCAAATGCATGCGTGCCATGGCCGCGCCCAGCCGGCGGCAGTGTTCGGCTTGCGGGCGGCGCGGCCACAGGCCGTCAAGAAAGCTGATGATCGCCGCCGGCCGGCCGCAGAGCTCGCGCAGCGCGCCGCCGTCGCGCCCGGTGATCGGCACCGGACAGTCGATGCCGTTGCGCGCGAGATGCTCCATCAGGCCGACGAAGTAGGGCAGGTCCTCGGCCCGCACCCGCTTTTCGTAGAGCGTCAGGATGTAGCTGCCGACGGTGGTGCGCAGCAGGTAATTGGAGTTCTCGACCCCCTCGGCGATGCCCTTGAACGCGGTTACCTGGCCCAGGTCGTACTGGTCTAGGAACGCCGTGAGATCTTCGTCGGTGACTTCGGTATAGACGGCCATATTGCTTGCGGATTGTGGCGGAGCGGAAGGTTTTCGGCGGGGCTCAGGCCACTGCGGAGGGTTCGCTGAGTTCGCGCGGTAGCTTGAATCGGACGTTTTCCGAGGTCACCGTGACCACTTCCACGGTCGCGTCATAACACTCGCGGCACGCGGCGATCACCTCATCGACCAGGACCTGCGGCGCCGAGGCGCCGGCCGTTACGCCGAGCGTGCGCGCGCCCTCGATCCGCGCCCAGTCGATATCGGCGGCGCGCTGCACCAGCATGGCCTTGGTGCAGCCCAGCTTGCGCGCGACCTCGACCAGTCGTTGCGAATTGGACGAATTGGGCGCGCCGACCACCAGGATCGCGTCGCACCGGGCCGCGATCGCCTTGACCGCCTGCTGCCGGTTGGTGGTGGCGTAGCAAATGTCCTCTTTCTTGGGACCGTGGATCATCGGGAAGCGGCGCCGGAGCACCTCGATCATCTCGGCGGTGTCGTCGACCGAAAGCGTGGTCTGGGTGATGAAGGCGAGCCGATTCGGGTCGTCGACCTCGACCGTCTCGGCGTCGGCGACGTTTTCGACCAGCAGGATAATTCCCTCGTCGAGTTGGCCCATGGTGCCGATCACCTCCGGATGGCCGGCATGGCCGATCAAGATAATTTGGTGGCCAATGCGGGCGTGGCGCTCCGCCTCGCGGTGCACTTTGGAAACCAAGGGACAGGTGGCGTCCAGATAGAACAGATTGCGGGTCTCGGCTTCCGCCGGCACGGACTTGGGCACCCCATGAGCGGAGAAGATCACCGGCACCCCCTCTGGCACCTCGTCGAGCTTCTCGACGAAGACCGCCCCCTTGGCCTCCAGGCCCTCCACGACGTAGCGATTGTGCACAATCTCGTGGCGCACGTAGACCGGCGCGCCGAACTTTGCCAAGGACTGCTCGACGATCTCGATGGCC
>CAXMQD010000653.1:0-6743 GCA_964194965.1 uncultured Acidimicrobiia bacterium
CCAACGGCATCGATGTGCCAAAATGGTGGTTGTCATAAACCACTAGGAATTAGGAGCCGTCCTATGACTGAAGTTATCACGATCGGCCTTGATCTTGCGAAGAATGTTTTTCAAATCCACGGCGTTGATGGGTTGGGTGACCTTCCCTAAACTGAATTGATGATGGAGTGATCGCTCGCGCCAAGACAGTTCCAGCCGTCCGCGATACTCCGTTTTTAATGGTATCAAGCTTACATTATTGCGGCTTCCGCGCGCAACAGTTAAGTGGTTAATATATATGGTTAAAATTGCCTCGTAGAGGCTTTACAAGAATAGGATCGGCTCGCACCTGAGCCGCTAGCTCAGATGGATAGAGCGCCCTTTTCGTAAAGGCTATGTCGGGGGCTCACCGCCCCGCCACCGACCCTCTTGACAGGGGACCCCGATCTGGTGTTGGCTGTCCATAAGCGCCGATTTGATGCTTAGCTTGCGGGCGCTATAGAAATGCGGCTAAAGCGAGCGGATCAAACCGCCCGGCCGAAGCCGCGGCGGTTTTTGGCATTTGGGGCGGCCGGTTCTGCCTTGGTATGAGCGGCTAGCGGAACCATCGCCCGGGAGGAACCAGCCATGAGTGGGCAATATGCCGGTGACGTGACGTCGCGGGAGGCCTGGGAGGTGCTCGAGCGCGATCCCAAGGCCGTGCTCCTGGACGTGCGCACCGATGCCGAGTGGAGCTATGTCGGCCTGCCGGACCTGAGCGTGTTGGAGAAGCGCACCCTGCGGGTCTCGTGGCAGCATTATCCGGAGCAAACCTTGAACCCCGACTTCGTCGCGGAGGTGACGGGCCACGGGCTGGCCAGCGATCAGCCGCTGCTGATCATCTGCCGCTCGGGCGTGCGCTCGCGCAACGCCGCCATCGCACTGACCGCGCGCGGCTACAGCCACTGCTTCAACGTCTCCGACGGTTTCGAAGGCGGCCACGACGGAGAGCGCCACCGCGGCGTCCAGGACGGCTGGAAGGCCGCTGGGCTGCCCTGGCGCCAAGAGTGAGGAACCCACCATGGCCCACGATCGATCGCCCCTCAAAGCCCGCCGGCGGCCGCAGACCGAGATGGTCCGCGGCGGGCTGGCGCGCAGCGGTTTCGACGAGACCAGCGAGGCCCTGTTCCTGACCTCGGGCTACGTTTACCCGAGCGCGAAAGACGCCGAGGCCGCCTTCAAAGGCGACCTCAATCGCTACCAATATTCGCGCTACGCCAACCCCACGGTGGCGATGTTCGAGGAACGCCTGCGCCTGATCGAGGGCGCCGAGGCCTGTTACGCCACCGCCAGCGGCATGGCCGCGGTATTCGCCGCGATCCTGTGCCAGGTCAAGGCCGGCGACCGGGTGGTAGCCTCGCGGGCGCTGTTCGGCTCCTGCCAATACATCATTACCGAGCTGCTGCCGCGCTACGGGATCGAGATTGAACTGGTCGACGGCACCGATGCCGCCGCCTGGCGGGCGGCGCTCGCCACACCCACGGTTTGCGTGTTCATCGAGACCCCCTCCAACCCGACGCTGGAGATCATCGACATCGCCGCGGTCGCTGAACTGGCGCACGCCGCCGGCGCCCGGCTGATCGTCGACAACGTCTTCGCGACCCCGCTATTGCAGCGCCCGCTCGAGTTTGGCGCCGACGTGGTGGTCTATTCGGCGACCAAACACATCGACGGTCAGGGCCGCACCCTCGGCGGGGCGGTCCTGGGTTCGCAACAATTCGTCGACGACCATCTGCGGAATTTTCTGCGCCACACCGGGCCCTCGCTCAGCCCGTTCAACGCCTGGGTCCTGGTCAAGGGCCTGGAGACCTTGGAGCTGCGGGTTCAGCGTCATAGCGACAACGCGCTTTACTTGGCGCGTTACCTCGAGGGCCTGATTGGGGGCGCCATTGGGGTCACCCGGGTATTCTATCCCGGCCTCGACAGCCACCCGCAGGCCGCCTTGGCGCGCCGCCAGATGAGCGGCGGCAGCAGCATCGTCGCCTTCGAGGTGACCGGCGGGAAGGAGCGCGCCTTCCGCCTGCTGGACGCGCTCGAACTGGTTGACATCGCCAACAATCTGGGTGACGCCAAGTCGCTGATCACCCATCCGGCGACCACCACCCACCAGCGTATCCCGGCGCCGGATCGGGCCGAGCTCGGCATCACCGAGGGGCTGCTGCGGATCTCGGTCGGGCTCGAGGACGTAGAGGATGTGAAGGAGGATCTGGCCCAGGCCCTGGAGGCTTAAAGGGGGCTCGGTTCAGTTTTCCGCCGCGAGCCGGGCGGCCTGATCGCCGAGGCCGCGGATCAGCGTCTCGACGCCGTCGTTCTTGATCACCGCGCCGTATTCCGAGCGCTTGAGCGCCAGTTCGCTGAACTTGCCGTCGAGGAAGACGTCGACCACGCGCCAGCCAACCTTTGAGTCCCCTGGGCCGGCCTTGAGCAGGTAGTCGATCGCCACCGCCTCGCCGTCGCTCTTGACCAGGTGGTTGCGCACCAGGACCGTCTCGCGCCGCCCGCGCTGTTCGCCCAGGACCTCGAAGCGCTCGCCGCCGTAGCCGTCGAACCGGGCGGCATAGGTCGCGATGCTGGTATTGCCGAAGGCCGCGACGAACCGCGCGCGCAGGGCCGCGTCCCAGGCGCGCCAGTGTTTACCGGCCGATATCCGGGCCATCAGGGGGAAGTCGAAGGCCGCCGACAGCACCGGCGCCAGGCGCTCGTAGCGGCCTTGGAAGCCCAGCGCGTCGGCCTCCCGCATGACCTCGATCAGCGCCGTGTTGAGCCGTTCGACGACCTCCGTGGGCGTCGGTCCGGCCGCCCGCGCGGCGCCGGCGCCAAGGACCGCAACGCAGAGCAGCAAGGACGCCGCAAGCACGCGGGAAACCAACAAGACCTCCGCGGGATTGGATCGTTTTTAGCGGGATTTAGTATAACACGGCATCCCCGTTCTGTCGCGCCGAGGCGGGCCAGGGGCGCCCCGGCGCGCCCCGGCGCGACAGAGCGATACGCCTGCGGGAAATGACCGCGCCGCGCGCCCGTCCCGGACCGGGAATCATGAAAATTCGGCCGATACCAACCGCGCCCTTGACCGCGCGGCCTTGGCCCGGCGTCTATAGGGGCGGTTGGAATTCTCCGGCCGTAGCGGGAACCGGGAGCGACCCTTTGGCCTACGCCAGCTTGCGCGACTTCATCGCCCGGCTCGAAGCCGAGGGCCGGCTGGTGCGGGTGAGCGCGCCGGTTTCGCCGGATCTCGAAATGACCGAAATTCAGACCCGGCTGCTGGCCGAAGGCGGCCCGGCGGTGATCTTCGAAAACGTCCGGCGCGCGGACGGCACGGCCTATCCCATGCCGGTGCTGGCCAACCTGTTCGGCACGGTCGAGCGGGTCGCCTGGGGCATGGGGCGCGAACCCTTTGAATTGCGCGAGATCGGCGAGACCCTGGCGGTCCTGCGTCAGCCCGAGCCGCCGGCGGGCCTGCGCGATGCCTGGGACAAGCTACCCCTGCTCAAGACCGCGATGACCATGCGCCCCAAGACCGTGCGCGCCGCGCCCTGTCAGGAAGTGATCCTCACCGGCGATGACATCGATCTGGGCGCCTTGCCGGTGCAGACCTGCTGGCCCGGCGAGCCGGCGCCGCTGATCACCTGGCCGCTGGTGGTGACCCAGGGACCGAGCGCGGGCTCGGCCGAGGCGCGCCGCGAGGACGACTTCAACTTGGGCATCTACCGCATGCAGGTGCTGGGCAAGAACCGGACCCTGATGCGTTGGCTCAAACACCGCGGCGGCGCCCAGCACCACGCGCGCTGGAAACAGGAAAAGGTCGCGCCGCTGCCGGTGGCGGCCGTGATCGGCGCCGACCCGGGCACCATCATCGCCGCCGTCACCCCGGTGCCCGAGACGCTCTCGGAGTATCACTTCGCCGGCCTGCTGCGCGGCCGGCGGGTCGATCTGGTCGACTGCAAGACCGTGCCGCTCAAGGTCCCGGCCCAGGCCGAGATCGTGCTCGAGGGCCATGTCTCGCTCGAGGACTATGGCGACGAGGGGCCCTACGGCGACCACACCGGCTACTACAACGCGGTCGAGCCATTTCCGGTATTCACGGTGAGCGCGATCACCATGCGCCGCGAGCCGATCTATCTGACCACCTTCACCGGGCGGCCGCCGGACGAACCCTCGATCCTGGGCGAGGCTTTGAACGAGGTCTTCGTGCCGCTGTTGCAGCAGCAGTTCCCGGAGATCGTCGATTTCTGGCTGCCGCCGGAGGGCTGCAGCTACCGGGTCGCGGTGGTCTCGATCAAGAAGGCCTACCCGGGTCACGCCAAGCGGGTGATGATGGCGGTGTGGTCCTACCTGCGCCAGTTCATGTACACGAAGTGGGTGATCGTGGTTGACGACGACATCGACGCGCGCGACTGGAAGCAGGTGGTCTGGGCGATCTCGACCCGCATGGACCCGGCGCGCGACATCACGCTCGTGGAGAACACGCCGATCGACTACCTCGACTTCGCGAGCCCCGAAAGCGGCTTGGGCTCCAAGATCGGCCTTGACGCCACCAACAAATGGCCGCCCGAGACCAAACGCGAATGGGGCCGCGAGATCCGCATGTCCGATGAGGTGATCGAGAAGGTCGATGGGATGTGGACGGAACTCGGATTGCCGGGCACGGGCAAGAGTATTTGGAAGTGACCTGACCCATGCTCCCCGACGCCCCTGTTTTTGCCGTGTTTCTGGCCGCCGTGGTGACGCTGACCGTCACGCCGGGGCCGGACATGATTTATGTCGCCTCGCGGGCACTGGGGCAGGGCCGGGCGGCCGGGGTGTTGTCGACTTTCGGGGTGATCGCGGGCACCTTCGTGAATTTGGGCCTGGCGGCGCTGCGCATCGCCTTGCCCGGGGACCGCTAAGATGGAATTGTCCCGCCATGGATGACGTTTCGATTCGAATTGAAGAGATCTACGTGCCGACCAAGCGGCGCGCCGATATCGACCCGACGCGGGTCGATGCGCTGGCCGAAAGCATCCTGGAACAGGGCCTCGATGTGCCGATCTCGGTGCGCGCGGGCAAGGGGCGCTACGTCCTGGTCGCCGGACTGCAGCGGCTCGAGGCGATGAGGGCGCTGGGCGAGGAATCCATCACCGCGATCGTGGTCGGCCCGCCCCAGCACTGACCGTTCAAGGCAGGATTGTTTCAGGTGCCGCGGCCAAGCCAGATGGTTCGGCTTGGCGGAAGCTCGATCGGGCCATCAAGGGTTTTGAAGCCACATTTTTTCCAGAACTTGATGGCGCCCGGGTTCCGGGCGTTCGCACCTACATGCACAGTTGTGGCGCCGAGTTCCCGGGCTCTGCCGAGCCACAGATTTAGCAGCATGGGACCAATCCCCCGCCCTTGGATTCTTGGCAAGAGGTTCATGTGGAGATGGGCCGGGTAAGCCCTTGCGAGTTCCTCCGGCGTTGGTTCCGGATGATGGATCATGAAACTCCGGCGTTGGTCGGCGCTCCAATCGGCGGGCGAGTCTTGGTTTGGCTCGGCATAGATCGCGCGCAATGCCGGCCACCATTGGTCCTCCAAAAGGCGCTCGAAGGAGAGCGTATCCAGGGCGCCGACGATAAACCCCGCGACACCGAGGGCATCCACGGCCACAAAACACAGATCGGGCGCAAGTTTCAGATACGGGGCTGAATAAATATGCCCCATCATCTTGGGATCGTCATAGAGGTGGCTTGCGTCGGCTCCGAGGTGGCCGGTGGCCAGCGAAACCGCGTAGAAGCGATCCAGATCGTCTTTATCGGCAGCTCGAAACGTTACCATCCCGATCCGGTCCCGAGTCAGCGCGCCGCCGCCATTTCCGCGCGCAGGGCGCCCAGGTGTTTCGCGAACAGCAGGAGCTGGTCGGCCTGACGCGCGATCCGCGCCTGGATGTCGGGATCGGTGACGGCGTAGAGGCCGTCTTCACCCGGCTCGCCGGCAAAGTCCGCCTCCTGGGTGCAGACTTGGGTCGGGATCGCGATGCCGAGCAGGCCGCGCACCACGATCCGCAGAGGATCGACCGCCTGGGTCGACCGGCCGCCGTGGCTGGCCAACGCCACCGGCCGGTAGCGCACATCGCGCAGCATCAGGTGGTCGAGCGTGTTCTTGAGCACGCCGGAATAGCTGTTGTGGTAGACCGGCGAGGCGAGCAGGTAGGCGTCCGCCGCCTCGGCCAGACGGAACAGCCGCGCGGCCGCCGGGTCCGGGTGCTCGCCGCGCCTGGCGCGCAGCTCCGGCGTCATCGGCGGCAACGGCGTCGCGCGCAAATCCAGGGTCTCGACCCGCGCGCCGCGTTCCACAAGCGCCCGGATCACCGCCTCGGCCAAGCCACGGGTATAGGACGGCGCGCGCGGGCTGCCGAGGATGGCGACGACGTTTATGGACTCTGACATGGGCCTGACTTAAGGAATGCCGGCCCGCCGCGCAAGCACCGGGGGCAGAGGGCGGTCCCGGTCTCGGTTTGAAATTTGGCCCGCCGAAAGCAAGAAGCGGGCCCGTTTGTCGGCTATTAGGGGAAGAGCGGAAGCCTGCGGGGCACCCCTGAACAGCCGTTCTTAGCCAGTAGGCGACATGGCGTAATTGCGGCGGCCGCTCTCCTGGGGCGTTTGAGGGAAGCGGTGCCTGCGTGGCGCGAGATCAATCATTGTTCCAAGGCCCATTTCTCGAAAGCCGCCAGGGTTTCGGCGTCGGGTGGATAGGTGCCGGCGAGCGGCGCG
>CAXMQD010000654.1:0-2184 GCA_964194965.1 uncultured Acidimicrobiia bacterium
CGCGGTGGTGGCATCGTGGACCGCCTTGAGGATCGCGCCCGGATCGCCGGCCAGGCCGAGCGAGATGTCGCGGTTCTTGCCGACCGTGCGATAGTCCATGTCGATCTGCACGACCTTGGCCTCGGCGCGCAGGCGCCGGCCGTAGCCCATGCGAAAATCGAAGGGCGTGCCGACGATGACGATCACGTCGGCTTTGTCGAAGGCGTAGCGCCGGGTGCGGTTGAAGTAATGCGGGTCGCCCGGCGGCAACAGGCCGCGGCCGGCGCCGTTGAAGTAGGCCGGCAGGTTGAGGCCGCGTACCAGCGCCAGCGCCTCCTCGTGGCCGCGCGCCATCCAGACCTGGGAGCCGAGCAGGATGCAGGGCCGCTCCGCCTTGACCAGCAGCTCGGCTAGTTTCTCGATGTCCGCCGGATCGCCGATCGACTTGGTCGAGGCGCGGTAGCCGCCGGCGGCGGGAATGCGGGCAGTCTCGACCGGAATCTCGCGGTCGAGCACGTCGCGCGGAATTTCCAGATAGGCCGGCCCGGGCGCGCCGGAAAAAGCCTCGCGCGCGGCCATGGAGACCATGTCGGCGATGCGCTCGGTGTTGCGAACCCCGGCCGAGAATTTGGTGATCGGCGCCATGATGTCGACGTGGGGCAGGTCCTGCAGCGAGCCCATCTTGTGCTGAGACAGCGCGCCCTGGCCGCCGATGTGGAGAATCGGGCTTTCCGAGCGGAGCGCGGTCGCGATGCCGGTCACCGCGTTGGTGCAGCCGGGCCCGGCGGTGGTCACCACGCAGCCCAGCTTGCCGGTCTGGCGGGCGTAGCCGTCGGCGGCGTGGGCGGCGACCTGCTCATGGCGCACGTCGACGATACGGATGCCCTCGTCCAGACAGCCGTCGTAGATGTCGATGATGTGGCCGCCGCAGAGCGTGAAGATGGTGTCCACGCCCTCGTTCTTCAGCCCCTTGGCAACCAGATGGCCGCCGGAGATGGTGGCGCCGGTCTTGTCTTTCCGTGCCAGTGTGTCGGTTGCGGTATCGGACATGGCTGCTCTCCCGGTGTCGGGGGGTTGGCGTTCCGGCTTTTTGCGCCGGTCCCGTCCCCTTGTCAGTCTAAATAGTCGACGTTGGCCGCCACGTGGGCCGCCAGGTTCAGCGTGTGCTCGCGCACCAGGCGCTCGGCCAGTTCGGCGTCGCGCGCTTCCAGCGCTTCGATGATGTGAATGTGGTCGATGATCGAGCGCTTGGCCCGGTCGTCCTCGGAGATCGTGCGCGCGCGAATCGAGCGCATGTGAATGAACAGATTGCTCGCCATCTCGTTCAACAGGCCGCATTTGGAAAGCTGCAGCAGGCGCGAGTGGAAATCTATATTGCGCTCGGAGTACTCGTCGATGTGGGCGGCGACCTCTTCGCCCTCGAAGGTCGTGAACAGGCGGCGCAGGCTGGCGATCTCCTTGTCGCTGGCATGCTCAGTGATCAGCCGCGCGGCCATGCCCTCGAGCGCCGCCCAGACCGTGATCATCTCCATGATCTCGTCCTTGGTCTTGCGTACGATGAACACGCCCTTGCGCGGCACGATCCGGACCAGGCCTTCCTGTTCGAGCCGGGCCAGCGCCTCGCGAATCGGCGTGCGGCTGATCGCCAGCTTGTCGGAGAGTTCGCGCTCGTCCAGGCGCAGCTCCGTGTCCTCCGCGTAAATATTCATGGAGGTGATGGCTTTTCTGAGCGTGGTGTAGATTCGGTCCTTGAGGCTGAAATTGGCCTCGATCGGCTGCACGTTTAGATCTGCGGTGGCCATCGTCAGTTTCCGTTGCTTACGGCCTAGTCGTAACGCCGGCTGGAGGTTTGGAGTCCGGGCCGGCGGGGCCGCTGAATTTCGCATAGCCGACGCCTAAACTCCCAGGAACTACAGGAATCCGGCCCGATCTTGGTATACGATATACCAAGACCCAAGGACCCGCAAGCCTTGTCGCGGCTGCCGGAGCGGTGGCAACTAGGCGCGCTTGATCCGGTCGATCAGAATCTTGATAAGCGGCAGCAGGATGAGCAGAAGCGCGATCGCCATGATCGTGCCCGATATCGGGCGCGTGAAGAAAATCGTCACGTCGCCGTGGGAACCGATCAGCGATTGGCGGAGCGCCGGCTCGGCCAAGGGGCCCAACACGATGGCGAGCACCGCCGGCGCCAAGGGGTAATCGAGT